>NZ_JBIUCQ010000015.1:0-98294 GCF_044538495.1 Acinetobacter sp. ABJ_C4_1
GGTTAGCATTATTTAATTTCATGAAAAAATAGGTTTTTTAACTGATTATTTCGCTTTATAAATATATTTTTTTAATGTTGGCATTTTTATTGCTTAATTATTCTTATCTTTAATACAACATTTGATTTAATAACTTATAGATGATGATTCAAACCGTCTTGCCCTTTTATGGTGTTTTTTTCACATGAAAAATGCACCAAATAGACACTTCTTTTTATTTTGCACTGTATTTGTGCATGAGGTGGTGTAATGAGGTTTTGGGCTTCGGTACTCACCTTACTCATTCTATGTGGATGTTCTTCATCTGAGCAAAATAGAAAAACTCAAGAAAACTTAGCAGCCCATTCGATATGTGTTTTTGATAGTACAAATACAAAAGTTTGTGTAGCCAAACCAGCCCAAAGAATAGTTTCTCTATTTGAGTCGGGTTTAGATGGCTTATATATGTTGGGGCAAGGTCATAAAGTGATTGGCATACCAGCCGAAGTATACATTCAACCTTTATTATTTAATACCTATTCAAAAATAGATCAACGCATTGCTAATAAACAGCTTGCAGCACCTTCGCAAGGAGCCAATGCAACCAATATTGAAAGTCTCGTGTTGCTAAAACCAAATCTAGTGATTTTAGGAAGCGGGCAGACTCAAACGATTGAACTGTTACGGCAGTTTGGCATCGCTGTATATGTCATGGAGTCAGGCACCTATAAACAGGTGAAAGAAGAACTTTCTGAAATTGCTATTCTGAGCGGCGCCCAAAAGCGAGCTCAGGAAATTTTAAATTTCTCTGATAAAATTGTGGCAGAAGTCGCAGCCAAAACGGCCCGTCAGCCAAATAAACAATCGATTTACTATGCTTGGTCTGGTGGACGAATTTTTTCTACCTCTGGACGAGAGTCGATTACCAATGATTTTATTGAACTCGCTGGTGCTTACAACATTGTTCAGACCGATGCTAACCAGCCTAATGTAAATCCCGAGACTCTCATTGAATGGAACCCTGACAATATTGTGCTTTGGAATACCAATCCTAAATTGATGTATGAACGAAAAGAATTACAGGGTTTAAGCGCTGTACAAAACCGAAAGGTATTTAATTTGAGTCCTGCATTTATATATAACCCGCACACCATCAAAATCATTATTACGGCGATTTATCTAAATCACAGTATTTATCCTGAACAGTCTGATTTACCAGTAAGTACTTTACAACAGCGTATTTTAACCAAGTTGTATGGTGAGCAGCTTGCTAAAGCGTTGGTGCAATGAATATGGAAAAGCTGAAATATTACTGGTTTTACCCGTTACCTTTCATCATGATTTTTATCTCATTGCTTATTGGGCCAACTCAAACATTGAGTGCATGGGATTATTTGCTTTGGGGTGTACAAGCAGTTTTTGGTACACCTTATTTTGATGCAGAACAATTTAGACTGATGCAAAACATTCTCGTAAATGTCAGATTACCCAGAATTTTACTGACTTTTATGGTGGGAGCTGCATTAGCAACCGCGGGTAATGGCTTGCAGGCATTGTTTCGTAATCCTTTAGTTGACTCATATGTACTCGGTATTTCATCTGGTGCGGCGTTTGGTGCAGCTTTGGCACTGTCTTTAAATTGGCTTTCACCAAACCTATCAGCCTTTATTTTTGGCGTGTGCGCCGTTGGCTTAACGTATTTATTTGCACATCAAAAACATGAAAGCCAGACATCTTTAGTCATGGTAATTTTATCGGGCATGATTGTTTCGGGGCTGTTTTTGGCAGGTCTTACGGTTATTCAATACTTAAGTGATCCATTTAAATTACAAGCGATTGTGCAATGGACGATGGGCAACTTACATCAGGCTTCTTGGCAAAAAGTTCAATACGCCGTGCTACCGATTTGTGTTGGACTTGCCGGGTTATTTGCGATGCGTTGGCGCTTAAACTTAATGGCACTCGGTGCCGAAGAAGCGCAGGCGGTTGGTGTTAACCCAAGGTGGGAACAGCTTCTTTTAATTGTACTGGTGACTGTATGTACGTCAACTTCTGTGGCAGCGGCGGGCATTATTAGTTTATATGGACTCTTTATGCCGCATATTGTGAGAATGTTGGTTGGGCCAGATCACCGCTACAGTATTCCTGCCAATATGATTTTGGGCGGCAGTTTTCTACTCATGATTGATAACTTTTCTCGGGTTTTACTGACGTTTGAAATACCGATTGGTATTTTTACCATGCTACTTGGTGCACCATTTTTCTTATTATTAATGAAAACACAGAGGACTCATTGGGCATGATTCAAATTGATCAGTTAAATTATGCCTATGGGCATAAACAGGTTCTCAAAAACATCCATCTGGAGTTTCCTGAAAATCAATTTTCCGTCATTTTAGGGCGTAATGGTTGTGGTAAATCTACACTTTTTAAATTGATGGCGGGCCTAGAACCTGTAAAAGATGGGTTGATTCGTTACTCTGGAAAACCACTATCGGACTTTAAAGGGAAAGATCGGGCAGCCTTACTCGGCTTTTTACCGCAGTTTCATAAAACCGTATTCCCATTTTTGGTTAAAGATGTGGTGATTACGGGACGTGCCGCTTTTAGCAGATATAGGCCTTCAAAATCAGACTGGGAGCGTGTAGATCAAGCTTTACTTGATTTAGACATCGAGCATTTGCGTGACCGTCCTTATACCGAACTATCGGGAGGTGAACGGCAATTGGTTATGATTGCGCGTATTTTAGTACAAGCACCGAAAGTCATTTTGCTTGATGAGCCAACCAATCATCTCGATGTTTATTATCAGTCTTATTTAATGAAAAAATTGCGTCAGTTGTCGCGGCAAAATTTTACGGTGATTGCGATTATGCATGATCCCAACTTGGCTTTTTTATTTGCAGATCATTTGTTTTTTATGCGCCAACACGAAGTCGTTAAGCCTGAGTCAAAAACACGAATAACCGATCCGAAGTTTTTAAAAAGTGTCTATGATGTTGAGTTCCATGAAGCCATGATTCAAGACAAAACCATTGTTATCCCTGATCATTCTTGGCTATAAATATGACTTTTCATTATCATCTAGCAGACAAATCAGACTATGCATCTGCGGTAGAGTTTGCACTTTATACAAGACATTTATTATTTCCAGAAATCTATCATGGGCAAGTTCCCAAAGATTTAAAAAATTTTGGGCAATATTATGTTAATGATCCATTAGGTTGCTTTATTACGGTAAAAGATAAAAACCGTATTATTGGCACTATTGCATATCGGGCGTATGACCATCGTTTTGATTTAAATTTACCATCTAATACAGTGGAAGTGGTTAAGTTGTTTGTATTGCCTGAATACCGCCGTAATGGTATCGCAACTCAGCTATGTGACATGTTGTTTAGCCATGCAAAAAACAATGAAATTACGACTTTGTATTTGCACACTCATCCATTTTTGCCAGCGGCTGAAAAGTTTTGGCGTCTACAAGGCTTTGATGTCATTAACCGTGAGTGGATCGAGACCTATGACACCATTCACATGAGTAAATCTTTATAGCGCTTTATTATGCGTATGAAATCTTTTTTGAAAATGGGTAGGTGGATAACCCATAATTTTACTGAACATTGCGCTAAAAGCTGCCGAGTGTTCATAGCCCAAACTAAAGGCAATTTCCGTAATTGAGATATTTTCTTTTAACGCATTTAAAGCATAAATAATGCAGACTCGATTACGCCAAGCTTGAAAGGACATGCCAGTTTCAGACTTAAACCAACGATGAAAAGTCCGCTCACTTTTATTGTGGTCATGTGCCCAATTTTTAGGGCTGCTATGAATATCAGGATGCTGCATAAACTCAGCACACTGTTTTGATAGTAACGTGTTGTGAGGCAATGGAATAAATAGAGGTAGGGCTGGTGCAGCTTCTAATTCATATAACAATAAATCGATAACAGCGCCGTCACGGCCTGAGCGCGAGTAATCAATGGATAACTTATTTGCCTGAATGAGCAATTGATGTAACAAAGGCGAGACTTGTATAACCTCGCAATAGTTTGCTTGTCTTGGGGCATTACTCACTTCTATATATAAACTATAGGTACTGACTTTAGATAGCCATACGCGATGTGGTTTGCCTGCGGGTATCCATACACCACTGTACGGTAAAACGAGCCATTGTCCATCTTCAGTTTCAACTTTCATAAGCCCTTCGGGTGCATATAAGAACTGAGCACGGCGATGGCTATGCGTATCTAACAAAGTATCAGCAGGATAGTCTGATCCTAATGCCAGAACCGCTTGAGGTAGATGGTCTACCTCGTTAATTAGAATATTACGCATATACTTTTGTCTGAAATAAATAAAAAGATGGCTTTTTTACGTTAGTTTGCCATAGAGATATTTTATATCATGCCTCTATAAACGTGAGGAAGATAATCATGCTATATGAGCTATTTTTATTTGGACTACTTTCAGGCATAACCACTTGGTTATTTGGCTTTGGTGGTGGTTTTGTTGCTGTACCTTTGCTTTATACAGTCATTATTCAAAAGTACAGTAACGAAAGTATGGTTGGGATACATGCGATGCAAATCGCCGTAGCTACATCAGCTTTTGTGATGCTGTGTTCGGCAAGTTTTGCAACCTTTCGACACTATCGATCTGGACATATAGATTGGCAAAAAATCCATTTTTTATGGGGTGGTATAGCATTTGGTGGAGTTGTTGGTGCAGTAATGGCCTCATTGTTTAATGGAAATTGGCTTCGCTGGATATTTATGGGTTATGTGTTCATAACCATTCTAGATTGTTATTACCGACCAGGCTTTATGGTGGCATCACTGCAAAAGCAAAACTATGGTCAAAACAGTGAACTCATTAAAGGCGGAATAATTGGTTGGGTTGCAGCACTTTTAGGTGTGGGTGGCAGTGTAATGACAGTTCCTTTGTTGCGGCGGCGGGGTAGTTCTATGGCAGAGGCCGCGGCTATTGCAAACATTCTCACGCTGCCTTTGTCTTTAACTGCAACGCTAACCTATTGTGTATTGTTACTTTGGCAATCTACATGGGCACCCAGTGGATTTATCGGACTAATCTGGTTTGAAGCTGCTTTATTTTTGGTTGCGGGAACATGGATCGGGCTATATTTTTCAGAAAAATTTATCTCAAAACTACCTGATTTATGGCGTGCAAAGTTGTATCCGCTACTTTTAATGTTGGTTTTGCTGGTGATGCTTGTTGGCAGTTAATTATTGATTTAACTTACTACCGTAGCTAGCACCTATAAATCAACATATTACGTATTTATAAATGCTAGCTATGAATAGATGGTTATAGTGCAATTTTACTATAGATTGTCGTTGCTTCTGAGGTAATTGCTGTCATGTGAATCGCGCCGTGAATCATTCCTTCTAACAAATGAAAGTTTACTTGAATACCAGCATCCCACAGTTTTTGAGCATGTCTTTCACCATCATCCCGAACAGGGTCATATTCACAAACAAAAATGGTTGCATTTGGCAGTCCAGCTAAATAGTGAGCGAGTAACGGACTTACAAGTTCATTCTGTTTTTCATTTTCCTCTTGCACATATTGATTCCAGCAATAAACCATTGTGGATGACTCCAAACCATAGCCTTCGGCGTATCGGCTATACGAATTGCTACTCATCGTGGCATCTAAAGCGGGATAGAAAAGAAGTTGATGGCTCACCATAATTTCTGGGTGTTGTTTTGCCTTTAAACATGCGGCGGCAGCTATATTTGCGCCCGCACTATCACCGCCTACAGCCACGCGGTTTTGATCAACTCCAAACCGTGAAGCGTTCTCGTAGATATAACGGAATGCCGTAAAAAAATCATTTAAAGGTGTAGGGAAATTAAATTCTGGCGCCAAACGATAGTCCACAGAAAATACAACCTGTTGAGTAGTTTCTGCTAGTAACCGACAAGTGCGGTCCCATGCATCTAAGCTTCCGAGACACCAACCGCCACCATGTGCAAAAACTAAAGCAGGCCGTTGCTCAACATTTTCGAGCGAATAGGGAACATAAACACGTACTTCAATTTCGGCATCATCTGACACAGCAACATACAAACTTTGTTGATAGCTTGCATCATGCTGAATACCTTGCTGATTAATAATGTCTTTGTTTACTTGCTCCCTTAGTTCTTGTAAAGAGTTTACAGCCTGTGTGGTTGGTCTGGACTTAAGCCAGCTTTCAATTTCAGCAAGTAGAGGCATTGCTTTTTTCCTGCTGTAAAAAATCTAAAATGAGAGAACTAAATGTTTCTGACTGTTCTTCCATAATGAAATGACCGCAGTCTTTTACAATCGCACTGGTTAAATGCGGTGAAACCTTTTTCATCGTTTCATAAGGCGCATTGTCTGTGGCATGTTCAGCGCCTATGGCTAAAACTGGCATGTCTAAACTTTTCGTTTCTCTGATTTTATTTTGACGAATGGTCTCTGGAATAGAGCGGTAATAATTAAAACCCGCCGTTAAACGACCCGGAATTTTATAGGCTTCAATATAAGTTTCAGTTGCCACTTTATCTTTGTGCCACGACCATTTATCAAACATATAATTTAAATAAGTATCTTCGCGGCCCGCGATTAAGGCTTCGGGTAAGTCAAGGGTTTGGTTAAACATGAAGTGCCAAAGAAAAATATTTTCACTCGGCTCAACAAAAATAGGAGGTGCGGGCGCTAAACCAGGAATCACTGCTTCTGTTACAGCAAGACGAGTCACTGACTCAGGAAAGTCAGATGCAAGTGCATAGGCAACCCACATTCCAATATCATGCCCCACAACCGAATAAGTTGGATATTCAAGTTCAGTCATGAGTATCGATAAAATTTTAGCGATACGCCCCGTATCGTAACTTCCATCCAGTGGAGCTGAATTTCCTGTTCCGGGTAAATCAACTGCGATCACTCGATAACCCTGTTTCGCCAGCTCAAGCATGACTTTGTGCCACGCGTACCATGTTTGTGGCCAACCTGGAATTAGTAATACCGCTGGGCCTTCACCTAAGGTGACGTAGTGTAATTTTTTACTCTCGATGTGAATGTAATGATGTTGGAATTCGTTATGTGAGTTTTCATTGAATAATTGAGTTTTCATGTTGATTTCTCTTACACTTCCTTAAATACCCAATAGCTGATTAATTTGAGTCTGATTCACAGGGGCAGCAGCAAAGTCATCAAACACTTTATCGGTGACATGAATAATATTTTGCTTAATGAATTCGGCACCTTCGCGTGCGCCATCATCTTTATTTTTGAGGCAACATTCCCACTCTAATGTGGCCCAGCCTTCGTAGTCGTAATGTGCTAACTTTGAAAAAATTGCTTTAAAGTCAACTTGACCATCACCCGTAGAACGGAATCGACCCGCTCGATTTCCCCAGCTTTGATAGCCGCTATACATTCCTTGGCGACCTGTTGGGTTAAATTCGGCGTCTTTAACATGAAACATGCGAATGAAATCTTTATAGATATCGAGATATTCCACATAGTTCAGTTGCTGTAAAACAAAATGGCTTGGGTCAAAAAGAATATGGCAACGTGGGTGGTTATGAGTCCGCTCTAAAAACATTTCAAATGTAATGCCATCATGCAAATCTTCACCGGGGTGAATTTCATAGCAAAGGTTGACGTCTTGTTCATCACAAGCATTCAAAATCGGAAGCCAACGACGTGCTAATTCATCAAACGCTGTTTCAATAAGCCCTGATGGTCTTTGAGGAAATGGAAATACATAAGGCCATGCTAAAGAGCCTGAAAATGTCCCCATATCTTTAAGACCTAAGCGGGCAGATGCCTGAATTGAAGCGAGTATTTGTTGTTTTGCCCACTCGGTTCTAGCTGCTGAATTACCATGCAAATGAGAGGGGGCAAAGTTATCGCACATTGAGTCATAAGCAGGGTGTACAGCCATTAATTGCCCAAAAATATGAGTCGTTAACTCACTAATTTTTAAGCCATGATTGCTTAAAGTACCTAATATTTCATCGCAATAATCTTGGCTTTCTGCTGCCAAATTGACATCAAATAAACGCTTATCCCAAGCAGGAAGTTGTACCGCTTCAAAGCCTTGGTTTGCTACCCAAGCAGCAATATCTTCTAGACGGTTAAAAGGGAAAACATCATCACTAAATTGAGCAAGATGAATACTTGGGCCTTTGATGGTTTTCATAATAAAACCTAATTAGTTGTCGATCGACAAACAATAGGCTTAATTTTGGATAAAAACAACTTTTTATTTGAAAATCAAAACAAAACGAGAGTATTTTGAATAAATCTCATTGATTTATTTGTGAAAATATTTTTTTCGAATAATAATAAAAAGAGGTACTCAATTTGATAAAGGGTCATTATGGCTGGCAGACCAAGAGAGTTTGATCGAGAAGAAGCCCTCGTAAAAGCGAGAGATTTTTTCTGGCTTCACGGCTATGAAGGCACATCAATGTCAGATTTAGTTGAAGTTTTGGGGATTGCCTCAGCTCGAATTTATAAAGCGTTTGGCTCAAAAGAGGCCTTGTTTAGAGAGGCCGTAAATCACTATGAAAACAACGAAGGTAATTTCGCGCTAAATGCTTTAAAGCAAAAAAATATTAAGGATGCAATAAATCAATTATTTCAAGATGCACTAGCGCTTTACACGCAAACCAACCATTCGTATGGGTGTATGGTTGTGTCGGCAGCGAGTGTGTTAGGTGAAGAAAACCAAGCTGTTTTGGAATGGATGAAAGCACAGCGTATTGCACGGGGCCAAAGTCTGGTCGATCGATTTGTTCAGGCAAAATCAGACGGACAATTGGTGGCAGAGGCGGACCCTAAAATCTTAGGGCAATATTACGCGCTTGTTCTCCATGGGCTATCTGTTCAAGCAAGAGATGGATATTCTAAAGAAGAGTTAGCGACAGTAATCAGCTTTGCTTTACAGAACCTTGATCGATATTTGGCAACCTAATTCAGAAGCATATTAACAAGTCTCTGATTCGGGTTAACCAATCTGTGTAGAGTATGAGGAGACCTAAATGGTTTCCTTTTTTTATTGAAAAATTTATTTCAAAACTACCTGATTTATGGCGGGCAAAGTTATATCCGCTACTTTTAATAATAGTTCTACTCGTCATGCTTTTCGTAAATTAATTTTTTATTTCAATATCTTAAAGAATATTATTCTTAAATAAAAAATCTCTAAATGCTCTAAAACTGCAAATTTTATGTCTTAAATGGCTTTGAAAAAAGTTTAAAAATTAGACTTGCAATATATAGTGGCTTTGTGCCACTATATATTCATCGAAGGTCATCAGACAAAAAGAGGATGATATGGCTATCCAGCTTTTAGATGCGGCAAGAAATGAAATTCCAGTGAAGTTCACGCAGTTTTCTGGTGGCGAGCGTCATGTTCAAATTGATGAGAAAACATTGAATTCACTATCTGGCAACGTATTGGTCCGCGCGCAAATGACCTCAAGTCATGATGTGATGGACTATTTGTTACTTGAAAATATATTGCTAAATCAAGGCTTAACCATTGACTTAGAAATTCCATATTTTCCATACGCCCGTCAGGACCGTATTTGTGCAGTAGGCCAAGCGTTCTCGCTTGATGTGATGACCAAGTTACTTAACATCAATGCAGACAAAAAAGCAGGCAAACAAGGCAAGGTAACTGTTTGGGACTGCCATAGTGAAGTCACTACAGCCTTGCTGGCTGCCAATACTTCTTTTAGTGAAGTTGTAAATGTCAGTTCAGTCGACATCATCGCAAAGAGTGAAGCGCTAAGCACACTGTTAAAAGATGAAAAAACAGTGCTGGTTTGCCCAGACAAAGGCGCAAAAGCACGCACACAAATGGTTGCAGACGCTTTTAATGTTGAGCGAAAACAACCCATCACTGTTGTTCAGTGTGATAAAAAACGTGACCCAGTGACTGGCAAAATTTTAGGTACACATGTACATGCGACTGATTTATCAGGCCTAACAGCGGTGATTACCGATGACATTTGCGACGGCGGTGCAACCTTTATTGGTATTGCCAAAGAACTGCGTCGCCTCAATTGCCATAAGGTCGTTCTATATGTGACCCACGGTATTTTTAGTAAAGGAATAGAGGTTTTTGAAGGACTGCTTGACCAACTATTTACCTCGGACAGCTTTCCACAGCAAGCAACAGACAAAATTTCAGTAATTGCTTTTGCAGCAAAATAAAGAGAATAAAGATGACTATTAAACTTAATCCATTAAACGCTATCGATTTTTATAAAGCGGATCACAGACGTCAGTATCCGGCAGGTACAGAGTACGTGTACGCAAACTTTACGCCGCGTTCATCTCGACTCGCAAAAATGTTGCCTGACTTCGACGATAAAGTTGTGTTCTTTGGACTTCAGGGTTTTATCAAACACTTTTTAATCGATACATGGAATGAAGGCTTTTTTAAGCAACCTAAAGAAAAAGTCGTGGCTGCTTATAAACGCCGTATGGATAGCTCATTAGGTGAAGGTGCTGTACCGGTTGACCACATTGAAGCGTTACATGACTTGGGCTATTTACCATTACGCATTAAAGCTTTGCCAGAAGGTAGCCGCGTCAATATGCGTGTACCCGTGCTTACGGTAATTAATACCGACAAGCGTTTTTTTTGGTTAACGAACTATATCGAAACGGTATTAAGTGCTGAACTTTGGAAAAGCTGCACTACTGCAACGATTGCCTACGAGTACAAACGCTTATTAACGCAATATGCCGTAAAAACTGGTGCACCACTCGATTTTGTACCTGTACAAGGACACGATTTTAGTAGCCGTGGCATGAGTGGAATTTATGATGCAGCTCAGTCTGGTGTAGGCCACTTAACCAGTTTTATTGGAACAGACTCTGTTGCTTCAATCGACTACGCAGAAGAATATTACAATGCCACAGGTGTGATTGGGGTATCTGTACCAGCCACCGAACACAGTGTGATGTGTATGGGCACAGAAAACAGTGAGCTAGAAACATTTAAGCGTTTAATCTGCGAACTTTATCCGTCGGGTGTTGTCAGTATTGTGTCTGATACTTGGGACTTTTGGCGAGTGATTACCGAGTTTACAGTGGCTTTAAAACCTGAAATTTTAGCAAGACAACCTAATGCTTTAGGCTTGGCTAAATTGGTTTTCCGTCCTGACTCTGGTGACCCTGTTAAAATTATTTGTGGTGACCCAGATGCCAAATTTGGCAGCCCAGCGTATAAAGGTGCGGTTGAATGTTTATGGGAAGTGTTTAGCGGTACAACAACTGAGCAAGGCTATAAAGTACTTAATGAGCGTGTCGGTTTAATTTACGGTGACTCGATTACACTAGAACGTGCGCAGCGCATTTTAGAAGGGCTAGAAGCCAAAGGTTTTGCATCAAACAACTTGGTGTTTGGGATCGGTAGCTTTACCTATAACTATTTAACTCGAGATACCTTTGGGTTTGCTGTGAAAGCAACTTGGGGCCAAGTGAATGGTGTAGGCCGAGAGCTGTTCAAAGACCCAATTACTGACTCAGGTGTGAAAAAATCTGCGAAAGGTCTTTTACGCATCGAAGAAAGTGAAAATGGTTTTACCTTGTTTGATAAGCAAACAGCCGAACAAGAACAAGGTGGAGCACTTAAAACAGTCTTTGAAAATGGTAAACTTCAATATGAGTGTACTTTGGATCAAATTCGCGAGCGTTTATCCATCGCATAACTAAGTTTAGATGAGCCGTTGCATGTGTATCGGCTCATCATTTTTATTGAGAGGCTGAAC
Source organism: Acinetobacter sp. ABJ_C4_1 (assembly GCF_044538495.1). Lineage (NCBI taxonomy): Bacteria > Pseudomonadati > Pseudomonadota > Gammaproteobacteria > Moraxellales > Moraxellaceae > Acinetobacter > Acinetobacter sp. ABJ_C4_1. The sequence goes on from NZ_JBIUCQ010000015.1 coordinate 11,766, forward strand.
GTGACTATTCAAACTGAACAAGAATTCCTTGCCAGTTATGATCGCCGAGATTATGACGCACCTTTACTCACGGTCGATATGGCTATTTTCTCGGTATTTAATGGTCAATTGCAGGTATTACTGATTAAGCGCCCCAACTTTCCAGCCAAAGGCCAATGGGCTTTACCAGGTGGTTTTGCCGATTTAAAGCATGATCAAGACTTGATGGCCACGGCTTATCGTAAGCTAGTCGAAAAAACAGGGATTGCTTCACCTTACTTGGAACAAGTTGCTTCTGTCGGTAATGCTAAACGTGACCCACGTGGCTGGGCCGTGACGATTTTGTATTTTGCTTTAATTGATTTTAATGCTTATCAACATCAAACTTTGGCTGAGTACAGCGAATGGGTGCCTGTAGCAAAAGCACAAGATTTAGCGTTGGCGTTTGATCATAATGAATTGCTCAGCTTAGCTTTAGAGCGTTTAACCAATAAAACCCGCTATACCGCATTGCCAGCCAGTCTCATGCCCGAGTTATTTACGCTGACCGAGCTACAAACTATTTATGAAATTATTCTTGGGCAATCTTTAGATAAAAAAGCATTTAGACGCCGTATGATAGAAGCGGGTGCAGTTGAAGAAACCAACCACAGTAAAATTGTGGGCAAACGGCCAGCTCAACTCTACCGCTATGCACTCGATTCTTTCGATTTTATATTCCCACGCTCACTCGAATTACCCAGAAATAAAGAGGGTGAAGATGAGTAAAACAATGAGCTTTCTGACTAGCGCATCTTGATGCACTTTGATTTATAATGGCGCGCTTATGATTGATGTCATGTTTTGATCAGCACTTTGCCTATGTCACACGTTTCTCCCTGCTTCCAACAAAATCAGTTTTTTGTGTTGGTGGAATATCTCACTTCACTGCATGAAATTTATCCTGTGAAACATGAGTTTGCAGGATATCCGGCTGCAATGACATTGGCAGATCGTGTACATTCAGATCATGATATCGCGCCGCTTGAAGCCAGCAAAAGTTACCCTGACTCAATCGATAAAGTCTTACACTTTTCAGGTAAGGCTCGAGACATACAAGACTTCGAGCAATTTTTAGAACAAGCTCAAGCAGCTAATATTCAAAACTTGTTATTGCTGACAGGCGATAAACTTAAAGAACACCATAATGGTCGAGATGGACAGCCTCGTAGTCGTTACTTAGAGTCAGTAAACGCCGTAATGGCTGCCAAGCAGCATGGTGGTTTCCGTATTGGGGTTGCTTTTAATCCATTTAAATATGTTGAAGCTGAGCGTGATGCCCAGTACTTAAAACTGCATAAGAAAATTAAAGCAGGTGCTGACTTTATCATTACCCAATTGGGCTATGACATTGAAGCCTTAAAACAAGCCAAATCATTTTTAACAAAACATCATTATTCGCAGCAAATACTGGCTTGTGTCATGCCACTGACTTTAGGTCGTGCCAATTTTATGGTGAAGCATAAAGTCGCGGGTATTGTAATTACTCCCCACATGCTAAAAGTCTTGGCAGATGAAAAACAGGCAGGGCATACCGACCGCGTTTATTTACGCTGCGCTTTGCAAATTTTGATATGTAAACACTTAGGATTTGCAGGAATTCACTTATCTGCCTGCCATAAGCTAGAGGAGCAAATGCTGCTAGAAAGTTACATCGAGCAATACAGACATCTGGAGCTTAAAGCCTTAGAAGAGCTTTGGAATTCACTTTGGCAAGTCAAGACAGGCAAAGAGTTTTCACCTGAAATTGCTTGTTTTTCACGTCAGCCAACATCTAAACAATTAATTAAATATCGTCAGCTACATGTTATGCATGAAGCAATGTTTGGATCAAAAATCGCTAAAGGCGTCGGACGTTTTATTTTCAAAGCATCTTTTTGGGAAAACGCTTTGATCGTCAAACTCTTACTTAAAACAGAAGTGCTGAGTAAACATAGCCTAGTGGGCTGTGAAAGCTGTGGTCAGTGTCGTTTAAGTGATACCTTATATATTTGCCCTGAAACGTGTCCAAAAGGTTTAGCCAATGGGCCTTGTGGCGGTACAACTTTAGACCGCTGTGAATTTGGTGACCGTGAATGTATTCATTCGGTTAAAGCAAGACTTGCAAAAGCAGTTGAACAAACTGAAATATTAAAAGAGAAATTGATTCCAACTGTGCCTCTTGAAACCAGAGGAACCAGTTCTTGGAAAAATTGGTATTTAAGTGTGGAAGCTTAAGATTTAAAACCATACTTGATTCAGTTAATATGCTCAACGGAATTTTACTAACTTAAATTAATGCAAAATCAAAATGATCCAATAAATAATATAGAACAATTAGATGTCGAGGATGAGCAAAAGCAGGAAAACTCTGTGCTTAATTCTGTAAATCCTGATCCAGTTGAAGTAACAGATTTAATTGTAGAAATCGGAAAAGATATAGTTGATTTTGCATCATCTATTTTTGATAACATTGATATCAATTTTTGACTTTAGAGCTCGTCAATAGTCGATTTTTTTGTGTTATAAAAAGATTTCCCATAATAAGGAGATCGAAGTGGAACTTACGCAAATTAAGGCAATAATAGATCGAGAATATGATCTCTTTGTAAATTCACACGAATTTAAGCTGTGTCAGCATGATAAAGAAAAACAAGCTAGATTTTTGGGCCATGTATTAACAATACTGAAATATCCTCATACAAACATCATTATTTTAGGTGGTGGACGATATAAAGTTGTAGGTCATCATGATTTAAATGTTGATATAGATCTATTCCGAGCTCCATCTTTCGTGTCAAAGCAAGCATTTAATACTTGGCTGACTAATATCCTATTCCAACATTTATATTCTTAAAATATATTGTAAATACATATTTTAATTTGTATTATAAATATCAAATACTGCGCTGAAAGTTTTTTTATTTTTTATGACCCGTTTCTTTTTGAAGCGGGTTTTTTATAGCAATTTTTATTAAATGGAAAAATTAAAGTTAAAATATTTACAGGAAAAAATAAAGAAATTTTCACTTCTTTATAAAATAAATGTATATTAAATGTTCAAAAAATAAAAATGGGAATTACTATGAAAAGAATAGCTTTAGGTTTAACTTTGGGTATGACTAGTATGGGTGCTTGGAGTATTTGTCCATATAATTTTGATGTTACCCAAGACCAGATTCTAAAAATTTCAGCAGTCTCTTCTAATCAAGCTAATGTTTTTCCTGTTATTAGTGGACAGAAAGTTAGTTTTAAATTAGTTGAAACCACTAATCCTAGTAAAGGAAAAGGTTACCTTGCTACTAGTAAAGAGTTTGCTAATATTTGGATAGCTGCAATGGCGCCAGCTACTACAGCGAGTTTAACCAATACGTATTCAAAATTATTAACCAAAAATAATTTAAAATTATCAGTTAAGAATAATTTGACTTCACCTAACATACAAACTCCAAGTCAATCAAGCATAAATATCTATGGTGATAAGGCTATACCACAAACCGGTATTCTCGCATTTGAGTTCAGATTTAAACTTATTAATCAGCTTAGTACAGGTCAAGTCGCAACCTTCCCAGTTCCAGTATCAGCTTTTGGCCAAACTCAAAGTGGGGAAACAATTACTTTAGGTGCATTCTATGCTAACAATAATTCTAATAATGTTCTGAGCTCTACAGTCGCAACAAATCTGGATATTCTGAACCCAGCTAATCCCATTTATAAAGAATACATTACCCAGGAAGGCTATCAGCATATAGGTTTTTATATTAATCAGAATAGTCATCAGATTGGATTAATCATTAATGGTGTGAATAAAGGTTACGTTGCTACGCTTCCTTCGAAATTAAAAAATATTGGTTTTTTTATTCCTTTTGAATATGGTTATATAGAGCCTGAATTCCTGAACAAGGAAATTTCAGCCGAATTAATTACGGAACGAAGTAAGTTGCAGTTTTCATATCCATCAGGAGCTACAGATATTTGTGGTGTAGCAGTTTAAGGAAAAGTAAGATCCATATTATCCTGATATTACCTGTGAATATGTCTATGATGAGCTTTTAGATATGGTCAACATGCAAGAAGTTTTATCATTAGTCAATAAAACTTCCAGCCTAGAATATTTAGATAAATTCGAAGGTGAATTTTCGGGAGAATAAATTTGAAGAAGTTGTACATACATTATTTTAGAAGCTTTCATGCGAATTAAAGAAATACCGCAATGATCTATCATTTCAGATGAAAATGAAGAAGATATAATTGATGTATTAACGAATTTTCCAAAGGATAGTTAAGATTGCACTTATAAATATAAATGTGACTTTATGTAATCAGTTTGTTAAATTGTACCGACTTTATAATAATTGGTGAAATTATGACTCAAACAAAATTTTGTTTTGCGTGTGGCCAACAAATTGATATTCGTGCAGAAATTTGTCCTAAATGTGGTGTAAGACAGCATGATGTTAAAACTACAGGTCAAAAAAGTAAGGTAGCTGCTGGTGTTTTTGCTTTACTTCTAGGTGGGTTTGGAGCACATAAATTTTATTTGGGTAAAGTGGGACAAGGTATATTATATTTAATTTTCTGCTGGACATTTATTCCAGCCATTATTGCCTTTATTGAAGGAATACTTTATCTCTGCAGTTCAGATGAAGATTTTGCAAAAAAATATGGGTGATTAAATCGCCAAATTTTTAGATAAAAAACCTTGTAACAACAAGGTTTTTTTATTTTTCCATCGCCACCTTTAGAGGGACTTTTTACGTCTGTAAGGAAGTTATGGCAAATAATAATCGTGTTGAAGTACATGTCGGTGCGAAGACCTTTGAACTAAAAGATGGAATGAAAGATGCTGAAAAAGGCATCTAAAGAGTTTAAAGGGGGAGGTGGCTCACAAATCTTAGAAAATATTACCAGACTTTGCAAAAAACTTAAGAATTATTATTAACTAGCTCACACATATTTCTGTCATTTATCGGATTTAATTAAAATATTTAGATACTTGGTTATACTGAATGTTCAAAATAAAAACAGGATAATACCGTGAAAAAAATTATTTTAGCAACAATAATGGGCTTCAGTGGAGTAAGTAGTGCTTTTGCCGAATGTGCTTATAACTTTGATGCAACATTAACTCAGTTACAATCTTTGGGTAATACTCCTGTTCAGAAGTTCCCAACTATTACAGGAAATAAGTTTTCCTATAAGACTTCTCAGCAAAGTCCTATTTATATGGCTTTTAGTCAAGATTACCTTTCACGATTTTTAGCAGCGAATGATTCATCTGCAATGTTATATACCAGAGGCGATAAAGTAATTCCAACATCTGGCATTATAGCATTTGAATATAAAATTAAAGTTCCTACATTAGGTAATACTGGTTATGTAAATATTTTTCCAGCTCTAGCAGCCGGTATTATGCAGAATGGTAAGGCTGTGAATTTTATAGTTGCGTACCAACATGGACCTACAGCTAATAGCTTTTATATTAAAACTACATCAAATGATAATACGCTAGTTTCCGATACCTTTAGTTTAGCTCCAGAAGTTACTTCTGATGGTTACCAAAAGATTGGTATCTATATCAATCAGAACTCTAATCAAGTTGGTCTAGTTTTTAATGGGGTTAACAAAGGCTATTTTGCAACGTTCCCTTCTAAACTTGATAATCTATATTTTTCATTAACCTCTAATTTTTATGATTTAGCAGCGACTGATACGAATAAAGATGTTTCTGTCGAGTTTCTGTTAGATCAGTCAAAAATTACACAAACTTATCCAACAGGTACCAAAGATATTTGCGGGGTAGCTTTGTAAAAAACTTATATAACTGATAAATTTCTCTCAACACAGCCGCCTTCGGGTGGCTTTTTATTGTCTAAAGTAAAGTGAAATGAACATTGAAGCATATCTTGATGACTTTATTAAACGCGAAGTTGTTTATGTAAATAATCTTGCAGATCGGAGAGGTACAACAAAATATGGTATTGCGAAAGCTGTTGTACATGCAAACAATTATAAAGGAACTATAAGTGATTTGCCTCTAGATGTAGCTAAGTCTATTTATCGGAAGCAATAATCACTATTTTTAAAGGCTTGTTTCTCTATTAATAATAGGTTGAAACTTATTGGTAAGTCTGTTTTTATCTGGAAAATTATAAGCCATTTTACTTGTTATAATGGCTTATTTATTAAACAATCATTACTTTTTGATTTACTCATCCTGTCAGTTTTACTGTTGTTAATTTGAAAAAATATAATATTTATAACTTATATATATCTTATTTGTATAACGATAACATTTTTGATTATTAAATCATTTTAAAATTACATATTATTTTAATTAACAATACTTAAATATTACACAATAAAATTTATTCTTAATATTTTTGCAATAATTTTCTGTGTTGGAAGATTATCTAATTGGAAATTATTTAAAATTAATTTGTTTATTAACAATAATTTATGTTTGTTTTTTAAATAGATTTATTACGAGAAATCTACACCAATCCGAATTACATAATTTTTAAACATAGTTTATATAATATGCTTTATTGACATAAATAGAAAAAATATATGGCAAAGAGGTCAATGATATTTAATTAACTTAAGAATCATAATTTGCACCAAATTTTACGCTGTCACGATTCATTGAATAAAACCAAGTGAAAAGTTACGTAAAAAAGAAACCAATAATTTTATTGGCTTAAATAAAAAATCGAATATTACAAATAAGCGGAATGAATATGGATAACGTAGCTCAGCTAGAAACTGATACTAATTTCCAAAGTCGAAAGAAAATAACTTGGGGTGTTTTTAGTGTCCTGCTGTTATTTTTAGTTGCCGGTATCGTATATTATTTTTTGGTATATCGATTCTATCAATCTACTGATAATGCTTATGTGCAAGCCGATGTGACTTGGGTTATGCCAAAGATTTCTGGCGAAGTGATGGAGTTATTAATTAACGATAATCAGGTGGTAAAAAAAGGGGAAACTTTAGCAGTATTAGATCACCGCGATTATCAAGCTCGTTATGACCAAGCCCGTTCTGTGGTCAGCCTAAAAGAAGCCGCACTGGGCGTACAACAACAAAATGAAAAGTCTGCCAAGTCGTCAATTACGGAAGCAAATAGTGGTGTAGTGGCAGCACAAGCCGACCTATCACGTTTGAAAAAAGAATATGAGCGTTATCAAGACTTATTAAAAGATGGCGTAATTACCCGTCAAAACTTTGAAGGTGTTCAGTCTCAATATTTAACCGCTCAGGCACAACTTAGTAAAGCACAAGCCGCCGTCAATGCAGCAGAAGCTCAGTTAGGCAGTTTACAGGCCAGTCGAGCACAGCTTTTAGCAGATATTCAAAGTGCCAATGCAAACTTAAACCTGTATCAAGTCGATTTGGCTTCATCAAAAGTGGTGAGTCCTGTAAGCGGTAAGATCGGTAGCCTTGCAATTCAAAAAGGCTCACGCGTTTCTCCGCAAACCCGCTTAATGGCCATCATTCCTGAAAATAGTTTGTATGTACAAGCCAATTTCAAAGAAACCCAAATTGAAAAAATGCATGTTGGTCAGAAGGTGAAGTTAAAGCTCGATGCCTATCCGAGCCTGACCTATACCGGAAAAATTGAGAGTTTTTCACCAGCTTCAGGCGCGACTTTCTCACTGATGCCACCAGACAATGCAACAGGCAACTTTAACAAAGTCGTACAGCGTATTCCTGTACGTATTGCCATAGATTCAAGCCCACATATTGATTTGATAAAACCTGGAATGTCGGTGAGTGCCACCGTTGACCTAAGAACTTAATAAAAAATTTTAGGTAATAAGAAAATGAATAAGCATGTTGAAGCCGAGTGGAGGTTTCCCGCAAAAACTGCATGGGCAATTTTTGCTGCCATGATTTTTGGCAACTTCATGGCGATTCTTGATATTCAGATTGTGGCGAGTTCTCTAAACGAAGTTCAAGCTGGTATGAGCGCAAGTCGATATGAAGTCACTTGGGTACAAACGGTTTATTTAATTGCCGAAATTATTGCAATTCCAATGTCGAGTATTGTCTCGCGGGTGCTTTCAACACGGGTGTATTACACCATTTGTGCAATTGGTTTTACGGTGAGTTCTTTACTTTGTGCTTTGTCGTGGAACTTGGAAAGTTTACTGGTGTTCCGTGGCATTCAAGGCTTTATGGGCGGTGGCATGATTCCGACTTCCATGACGGCGTTGTACTTACTGTTCCCCGAACCAAAACGGTCATTGCCTTTGGTCATGTTTGGCATGATCAGTACTTTAGGGCCCGCGATTGGCCCCACCATTGGCGGTTGGCTCACCAATAATTTCTCATGGCACTGGATGTTCCTGATCAATATTATTCCGGGCATTATCATTGCCACGGTCATTTACTCAGGTCCAAATATCGACCGTGCCAATTATTCACTCATCAAAAGCATGGATTGGTTTAGTCTGGTCGGTATGGCGATGTTTTTAGGTGGGCTTGAATATTTCCTCGATGAAGGTGCACGACATGACTGGCTTGCAGACACAGGCGTTCGTATTGCTTTTATGGTCTGCCTGATAGGCGGCATGATTTTCTTCTCTCGAAGTTTTACCCAGCCTAAGCCTTTGCTCGATTTATCGGTATTTAAAAATAAAAACTTTACATTAAGTGCCATTACAACGTTTGTGATTGGTATGGCCCTGTATGGCTTGGGTTACATGATTCCCGTGTTTCTTGGGCAAGTCCGTGAAATGAACAGTAGCCAAATTGGTCACGTCATGATGGTGACAGGCATTGTCATGTTCTGTTTTGCGCCGTTCCTTGCATGGCTTATTCCTAACTTCGATACCCGCAAAACCGTATTTGTTGGAATGGTTCTGGCTGGCTTTGGTGTATGGCTCAATTCGCACCTCAGCATTCACAGCGATTACGACTTTATGTTTTGGCCGCAAATTTACCGCGGTATTGGTCTTATGATCTGCCTAATTGTGGTGTCGCATTTGGCTATGAGCACTTTGCCACTCAGTAAAGTGGCCGATGCCAGCGGTATTTATAACCTGATGCGTAACATTGGCGGTGCGGTTGGACTGGCGCTGATTAACTCATCCTTAGACTGGCTGACCGCCATGCATGTCACACAAATTAATCAGGCGATGACACCGCAAAACTGGATTTTTACAGAGCGACTTGATCAGCTCACGGCGCAATATCAAGAAGTCGGTGCAAATGCTCAGCAAATCGCATTGAGTGTGATTTACCGCGACATTCATTTTCAGGCACTGACATCGAGCTTTAATGACTTATTACGCATGCTCGCAATCATTATGTTTGTGACCGCATTTTTAACCATCTTTATGGACAGGGGGAAGAAAATGAATATGTAAAGTTTTAGCAGTAGAGGGCAGCTTTTAAAGAATGAAAAACAATAGGGCATATCAAAACGTATCCCTTCTTAGAAAAAGAACATTTATACGAGTTTCCAACATCGCCTTATGAGCGAGCGGAACTCACAGATCTGGATGTGGGAGATTAAAGTATTATGATTAATACAACATATAAACTGATTTCAAAATTGAACCTGAAAAACGCAACTTATGGGCAATATTTTGAAAAAGAGCAAATTGATACTGATCGACTAAAAGTGATGTATTCCATTTACGAACAGTATTATGAAAATACCAGATTTTCTATTTTTGTAGACGATTTTAAAAATAAAAGCGGTGCGATCTTAATTTTTGACTCTGAGACAGATGAGATTGTCGGTTTCTCGACTGTGGTGGTTCAGCACTTCTACTTAAACGGTAAAGACTACACCGTGTTGTTTAGCGGTGATACGGTTATTTTGAAGAAGTTTTGGGGCACGCGTAGTCTACAAAGTACCATGCTCAAACTCATGATCAAGTTAAGAGTGAAATATCCATTTAACGAACTCTATTGGCTCCTGATTTCTAAAGGTTATAAGACCTATCTCTTACTCGCCAATAATTACTATGTGTATTACCCAAACATAAAAGATGAAAACCAACATCTTTCGGAAGTGGTTGAGCACTACTGTGAGAAATTCTTTGGGGAATACTACGACCGTGAAGCAGGCTTACTTAACTTCGGTGATGACTATCAGCCACTAAAAGGTGAAGTCGCACCGATTACTGCCGAAATGCGAGAAAAGAACCCAAATATTCATTTCTTTGAACAAAAAAATCCAACTTGGAAAGCAGGCACAGAACTGCCGTGTATTGGTCGTCTAGGCTGGAAAGATATTGCTCGTTTCCCAGTCAAGCTCATGACGAAGCCGACCAGTAAAGGAAAGTTTGAAGCTTGTGTAACCCATAAAACAAAACGTAGAGAGGCTATCCAATGAAATCTAATGAATGGCTGACTCTCGGCTCGCATCTTATTTTAAAAAAATGGTGTGATGCATCTGACCGTAATTTCCAAAAACAGTTTAATGCTTTAGAAACCACACAACGTCAAATTTTGCATTCGATATTACAGACCTCTACCTTTGCCAAAGATAAAAAGGTTCAAAACTATGAGCAGTTTGTAAAAACCTTTCCTGCGACTCGCTATAGCGCATGGCGAGAAGACATTCAGCGTTACCGTGAACAAAAGCTTTCACTGTCGAGCAGTAAGTTGGTTCGTTTCCAGCCGACCAGTGGTTCGAGTGAACAAATCAAGTTTATTCCATACACCAAGCTGTTTTTAGATGAACTTGACCATGCAATTGCGCCGTGGATGGCAAGTTTATACCGTAAGTGTCCAGAGCTGAGTTCGGGTACACATTACTGGTCGGTGTCATGGTTGCCTGAAAGTCAGCGTGAAGTTTTAAAAGATAAAAATCTAAATGATGATAGTGCGCTACTTGGCGTAGGTAAACGTATATTGTCTAAATTTACTCAAGCCGTTCCAAGTAACGTCGCATTTGCAGCGAATGCCGATGATGCACTGTTTGCCACCATTTGCTATTTGGTCGCAAACCGTAACCTAGCCATGATTTCGGTGTGGAGTCCAACGTTTGCGCTGCAATTGCTCGAACGTTTAGAGTTGCTACAACAAGACGTGATTGAGGTTTTACAAAGTGGTTCATGGGGCAACCGTCAGGCTTCATTAAAAGAAGTCACTGCACCGCATAGCCCTGAAAGTGCTCAAGCCCTAATTGACAGTTCAAACGGCGCACAGATCGACTTTAAAAAACTTTGGCCAAAATTAAGCTTAGTGTCGAGTTGGGATACTGCAGGTTCAAAAGCTTGGGCAGAAAAATTAAAAGAGAAATTACCCAGTGTTCAGTTTGAAGGCAAAGGGTTATGGGCAACCGAAGGTGTAGTGACTATTCCCTATAATGACCAATACCCACTGGCATATCAAAGTCATTTTTACGAGTTTGAATACTTAGAGGGTGAGAAACAAGGTCAAATCGTTCCTTCATGGCAGCTTAAACAAGGTGATGTGGTCAGCCCACTGATTACTTCGGGGAATGGCTTGCTACGTTATTGTCTGGATGACTGCTTAAAAGTGACTGGCTTTAAAGAGCAAATTCCGTGTTTTGAGTTTCAAGGCCGCCGTTTTGGTGTGGATCTGGTTGGTGAGAAACTTGCACCTGAAACCGCTCAACAGTTGTTGTCTCAGTTAAATGAAACCGAGTCGAAAGCAATTTCTTTACTCGCGATTGATACCCAACAACAAGTTAAACCATTTTATTGTGTGCTTTTTGAAGGTGAAATTCATCACAGCATTAGCAATGAATATATCGACAGTATTTTACGTCAAAACTTCCATTATGAACTTGCACGAAACTTGGGACAGCTTGACGAGCCGCAAATTCGCCAAGCCAATAATGGCTGGAATGCCTATAAGCAACTGGTCATGTTTGATGGCATTATCGAAGGCAATATCAAGCCTGAGCCACTTAAAAAAGTCACCCTCAATAGTTTGGAACAACTATGAAAGGGATGAAGTCATTAAATACTCGTTTTTTAACACTTCGACACGCCTTATATTTAGGCGTGTTGGTTGTGTCGAATACACATGCCATGACTTTAGACGAGGCGTTGTCTGCCAGTTTAAGACATGAAAGTCAGCTTGAAATCAGCCGTTTAAGCGTAAACAAATCTACTGCTATGCTTGAGCAAGCTAAACAGCGTGATGGACTTAAAGTCAATTTAGTCGGGCAACTGGACTATGAGCGAATAGATACGCCGCCAAAAGTCATGTTTCCAACTGAAGGAAACCGTAAAGGCCGAAGTTTGCAGTTACAGGCTGATTATCCGATTTATACCTCTGGGCGGCATCGTTTGGGTGTAGATATTGCCGAAAGTCAGCTTTCAGCCCAAAACCAAGGCTTGTCAGATCAACGGTCGGAAACCATTTTAAATACCGTAATGGTCTATACCGACGTATTAAAAAAGAAAGCCATTTTAGAACTTAGACAAAAGACTATGGCGAACTTGCAACGGTCTTTATATGAGTCAAAGCGCCGTTTTGATGTAGGCATGATTACCCGTGCAGACTTGGCTCAAGTTTTGGCGCAAGTCGCGCAAGGCCAAGCCGATATTACACAGGCGCAGTCTAACTTGACTGTAAGTGAAGCGCAGTTTTATCAAGTAACTGGTACAACACCTGACAACCTTGTTGCGATTAAACAACTACCTGCTATACCGAATGGGTTAGATGAGATTTTGGCTCAAACCAAAAACCATCCGGCTTTAATGCGCGCTAAATATGAAATGCAAGCCGCAGAGAAACAATATGCTTTAACTAAACGGGAACTCTGGCCAACTGTTATGCTGACCAGCCGTGCCGGAAAGCAAGATGAAGCGAGCTATATTGGCTCTGAAAGTAACAACTATATGGTTGGGGTACAGCTCAATGTACCGCTCTATGACGATGGTTTAAATCGCGCCAATGTCAAAAAAGCGCAGGCCGATATCGATTTAGCTCATCAGAAAATACGAAGCCTTGAACTGGACTTAAATAAGCGTACCCGTACCACCTATGCGCAGCTTCAAACCATCCGACAAAATAAAGATGCATTGGCAAATGCCATAGAGGCAGCGTCTATTGCCTTTGTCTATACACGTAAAGAGTTTGATGTAGGCACCAAAACCACTTTTGATTTGCTTAATACCGAGCAGAAACTACTCGATGCACAAACCCAAAAAACCGTAAATGACCAAGACGAAGTGGTGTTTGTTTATCAACTACTCGACCAAATGGGACGTTTAAATAGCTTGGTTCCTATGCAGACCGCACAACAGGTGAATAATGAATAAAACAAATCCACCACTGGCAGAAAACCTCATTACCCGTGAAGCGACTTTGGCAGATGACCAGGCTTTACGAGACCTAATAGCTGTGCCGATGACCACCAAAGGCATACAAATTAGCTTTCAGCGTGAACCGAGTTATTTTGGAGCGTCTGACATTGTGTATCGGCATAAATTACATGTGGTGATTGAAGACACCGAAAGTCAAAAAAATGTCGCTTGTTATAGCAATGGTTACCGCCCATGTTATGTCGATCGGAACGTTCAAAACTTGCGATACGCTGGCGACTTACGGGTAGATCATAGCTATCGGGGTAAATCACTAGTGAAGGTATTAGCCAAGCATGTAAAACAGACCATGCATGCACCCAACTTTAGCCAAATGATTATTTTTGATGATAACCATGCCGCACGCGCCGCTATACAAACGGGTAAAACGGGAATGCCCGATTATTATGATGAAGGGCTTATAGAGACACTCAGCCTGACGAGTACAGGCATAAAACGAAAAATCACAGCTTTTCTAAAACAGACTTCTAAACAGAGTCATCTTCAAGAGATCCGTACATGTACAGCCGAAGCTGAGCACGTACCAGCCATGAACCAGTTTATTGCCGATATGGCAGAGTTTTACAACTTTATACCTGCCTATGACTTTGAAGAACTTGCCCAAGGACATCAATATTTTTCAGGTATGCAACTCTCAGACTTTTCACTTTACTTTAGGGGTGAAAAACTGGTGGGCATGTTTGGCTTGTGGGATCAGCATAGTATTAAGCAAACCAAGATTCTAAATTATAGTTCGGCTATAGGTGTGCTTAGACCCGTTTATAACTTGCTAACCCCAATGACTAAAGGCATGCGTTTGCCTAAACTGGGTGATTCTATTCAGTACCATGTATTGCATACGCTTATGTGCCATCCCGAAGATTTGGCTTTGCATCATAAAATGCTCGAAGATGCCTATAACCAGTCAAAACAACAGGGCGTTGGTGTCGTGAGTTTTACGCTTTCCCATAAAGACCCGCGTTATCAGTTAAATCAGTTCTATAAAGGTGAACGTTTAACGGGTATGCATGGTTTTATTAGTTATGAGGGCGACCCAAGACCAAATTTTGATAAAAACCTGATTCCATACTTAGAGGTTGGGCGTATTTAACCCTTAGATAGCTTCGCCGTAGGTCATTAATGCGCAAATATTTGCTCATTTTTAGGCAAATTAAATAGATTTGAGCAAATATATGCGCAAAATGGTGAATGTCAGCTAGAGCAAGAGACTTTTTGATGCTAATTTTGATTACGTTACAAAATCAAAATGAATGATTTGGGATTTACTAAAACTGGCTAACTTTTCAGCCCAACCTATCTTGCGCCGTTGAAACAATTAGAATGGTTTGAAGGTAATAATCGACACGTGAGTGATTATTGTCCTTATGTGAGTTATGAGCATTAAAGGCTGCATCATGAAGTTTCACCACTCGAGCAATTGGATTTGAACTACAACGAATTAAATACTCTTTGCGTGTTTCATCTTCTCGTTTAGTTAATGCATCTACAGCATCGCGGATTTCTTTTCCAAATAAACTTTCGATTTTGTCTAGCGTAAGAGGCGTGTCTTCAACACTATCGTGGAGAAGGGCAGTAATAATGTAGATTTCTGAAAATTGATGCTCGATTAATGAATTGACCACACCTTTAATATGGTACTCAAAGTAATCATGAGGGCCATACTTTTGACCTTGATGAGATTCTTTTGACAATTTCTCTGCGAGTTCAACTTGATTTTGAGTCATTTTTTGCTCTTATCACTTTAAGTATATGACGCGGCCTAATTTGTAAGATGGTCGCTTAGGTCATAATTTTATACTGAATAGTGACTCATACGAATACTTCTTAATTAACTATTTTATCTACTGATTCGGTATCGATAAACTTAGAGGTTATTCATTAAATATTGTTTAGCCAATTTCATATTTACATCTTCATTCACGCTATTCTAGTGCTAGGATAATTACCCTTAATGAACTCAATCTCCCATACCCAGTCATAAATGAGCTATTACTGGTTTTGCCTAAGGTTCAGGTTAAATAAAACTATCCCCACCTCATGTGTGGAAACAAGATATCAAGAGAAACAATGGATATTTATCGGTACACAGAAAATCTTTCTTTATTCGTTGAAATAGCAAGATGTGGTTCATTTTCTGCGGTTGCACGCCATCACGGCGTAAACCCGTCATCGATCATACGAAAAATTGATATGCTTGAAGAAGTAATGAAAGCCCCGTTATTTACACGCAGTACACGTGGTCTTCATTTAACTGAAGTGGGCGATGCATTGTTTAATCGTGCGGTGGGAGTGCTTGAAGAACTCAAGGATATGCGAGATGAAATCGTTTCTTTAAATGAAGAAGTGACAGGAACATTACGCATTAGTTGTTTGCCGACATTTGCAAAACTTCATATTTTCCCGTGGCTGCCAGAGTTTAAATCTCGTTATCCCGATGTGAATCTTGTTCTTGATCTGACTGAGCAACTTGAAAATCCATCAATAGAACGCCTTGATGCAGCAATTCGTATTGGTAAATTGAAAAATAGTTCGTTGTATTCGACAAAAATAGCGCACCAGACTTGGGTTGCCTGTGCAAGTCCGCTTTATATTGAGCAATATGGTATGCCTTCTGGCCCAGAGGAACTTTCTGGTCACCATATTTTGGACAAGTACCATGATCCATATGCCGTATCGTGGAGCCGTATCATTGATACCGAGCAGAGAGACCATCGTTTATATATGCGTTGTAATGATTTTGACGCGCTGCGAAAAGCCGCCGTTTCAGGATTAGGGATTGTATTTTTACCTAACTGGGTGGTTGGTGAAGAAATTAAAGCAGGTCGATTGGTCAAAGTATTCGATGACCCACAACAGAAAGTTGATGATATTCATTTTCTGCGTGCACTTCCTAAAATGACGCCTAAACTCGCTGCGTTTTTACAGTTCTTGCGAGATAACCTTATGGCTGCCATTTAATGCTTAAATCTGCTGGCTAATAACTCTCTAACCCATATATTTGGCAAAGAACACGGTATTTTCTTGTGTTCTTTGCCGTTGTTTAACGAAATGGTCAGTAAGATATTCAATTAAATCAGGCAGTATCATTAACCATTTTATTCACATTCTTTTCTCTTACATTGAGCATGAGAACAAAACAAGAAACAATAAAGCCCATTACAGCAATACCAGTCCATCCGTACTGGACACTGATTTCAGCACCTATACGAGTTCCCACAGCACCACCTATAAAATAAGCGCACATAAAAACCGTATTTAAACGACTTCTGCCTTCTGTAGATAAAGCTAAGGCTCTCAGTTGATTTCCAACAAGGCCTGCTCGACCTCCAATATCGAGAAAAACAAGAGCAACGATTAATGCCAGTAGGTAATGAGAAGAAAAGAATACAGAGATAAAGCCCAAAGCTGCGATAACACTTCCTGTTAAAACAATCACTCTAGGGCTATAACGGTCAGCCATTTTCCCAATGTAAGGTGTAGCAAGAATGCCTGCAATGCCAGCAAACCCGAAACTACCCACAACATCACTACTAAAATGATAAGGTGGCCGTGCAAGTAAAAATGCAAGTCCACCCCATAAAGCACTGAACCCGCCAAACATTAATGCACCACATAAACACGATAATCTGAGATCACCTTCTTTTATAAAATAGGTGACAAGCGATTTTAGCAACGCAGGATAGGAAACCTGTGACGCGGTCGGTTTACTGTAGGGTAAAAGCTTAGGAACCATCATGAGCAAAGCAAGGTCTAGTACGGTCGCAACAATGTACATTGACCGCCAACCCAAATAATCTCCGACAAATCCGGATAGAATTCTGCCAAATAAGACACCAGCCATTAATCCGCTCATCACGGTCCCGACTGCTCGTCCTCTTTGCTCGGCAGGTGCGATGAGAGATACCATGGGAATGACAATCTGTGCGCCAATAGCGGTCATTCCAATCACAATATTTAACGCAATTAACTGTTCAATCGTTTGCGTGAAAGAAGCTACCGCCGAGGCAGTAGCATTAACACCCAATAGAATCATAAGCAGCTTTCTGCGTTCAAATCGATCGCCTAATGGCACGAAGAAAACAAGGCCTGCTGCATACGCCAATTGTACAAACATCGCCACAGAACTTGCATACTTTTCATCGACCGCGAAGTCTTTTGCAAAAAGTGCAAGCAAGGGCTGGTTGTAGTAAATATTGGCAACAGCAAAAGCACACAGACAAGCCAGAGCAAAATAACTACTTTGTGTTCTTTTCATAATAAATATCTGCCAAAGATGAACGAATAAAGCCAGTTGTACCCATTAATGAATATACAAATGAGGACGCTTATAAAATGGGTAGGAAGTACATATTTACTTTATGTATTAGGTTCATCTGACGGAATACTCAAATTAGGCATAAGAGTTTTGCACTGAGCGCAAAACTAAAAGAATTTACTCATTTTTATTTATTCATGCTTTGTTGATGTGAACCAAATTAACCCTTAAGTTTTTGAAATTTTAAACTTTAACTTAATGATATAAAAGATGATTGTAAATATTACTTAAGAGTTTCCTTAATTATCTAATTAAATGAAAAATAATAACTATTTAAATAATTTCTAGCCAATTTCACATTGACACCTCAAATATTGGAGATTACCATTTGCGGGCTGGCCACATTGCCAGTCGGTTTTAGCAGACCGTTTGTTTTGGACTACATCAGAGCTATTTCTTCTGAGGAATAGTTTTGCATGTAAATCTCGTTCCCTCCCGTAGCGGTAGGACGGGAGAGGGACACCCTCGGGTGTGCTGGAGTCCAAACCAGTCTGCTAACCCTCTTTCGTTCTGCCACCATAAATCTTATGCTCTGGCAGAACTCCATATATAAGGAGTTGGCTTTGCGCATCCATAATTTCTTGGCAACCTTTGCCAAAAGCTATAACAACACAGCTTAAAACATTTAACGCAGCTTGATCGCCGTAAGGCTTTTCAGGCTTTAGCTCGTTATTACTTAAAACTTCATCAACAACTAAAACTTGAGATGTGCTAGGCACAGTCTTTACGGCTTTGCTACGCTTTTTTTTTCACCTTTAGAAAAGTGGAAGGCTTTTATATCTCATTTATATACAACAAAAATTTAATTTATAACGGTAAAAATATGCAAAATTTAACTCTCCCAACACGTGCATTAAAAGTCGTAAATAAATCAATTGAGCTATTTCACTACAACGGGTTTCATATCGTCGGCGTGGACAGACTTGTGAAAGAGTCGGGTATTCCAAAAATGACGTTTTATACCTACTTTCAATCTAAAGAACGCTTTATTGAAATTTGCCTGATCGTACAAAAAGAACGACTCCAAGAAAAAGTAGTCTCTATGGTCGAATACGACGAATACACCAGTGCAGCCGATAAACTCAAAAAGCTCTATGATTTACACGCAGATATAGACGGGTTGTATTACTTGTTATTTAAAGCCATTTTTGAAACGAAAAATAACTACCCAAACGCGTACACAACCGCCGTGAGATATAGAACATGGCTCACCAATGAAATATATAGCCAGCTTAGAGCACTTAACTCCGATGCTTCTTTTACCGATGCCAAACTCTTTTTATATATGATCGAAGGCGCCGTCATTCAGCGTTTAAGTTCAGATGAAGTTGATGAAAGGGTGTTGGAGGTGTTTTTGAGGTGGATGTCGGCAACTAAGATTTAAGTTGTAGAGCAGATCTTTGATTTTATGATATAACGCAGTTGGATTGCCAACCGCATTTCACTCTGAAGGTTCTGGTTTTACTGTGCATTCTGTTATTAAGATGCACAGTTCATAAAATTAAAACAAATGTTAATAGTAAGTAATTTAACAATAGATTAAACAGACGATTGGCACTAATTTACTCTTAATTTTACATGCTATGTCTATACAATTGAAAATAATAAATATATAAATCATAGTGTTACTATTAGAAACTTCAAATGAGTTTTATTTATTCTGTATAATTTCATTTCCTAAAGCAATTGCTTCATTAAGAATTGCAAAAGTTTCTTGAAAAGCTTCTAGGGTCGAATATTCAGCATTATTCAGTAATCCTTTTGAATTTGTATCAACTAATACAGATTCTAACAATGCATAAAACATAACGATTTTGGAAGCTAAGTTTGCATTGAGCACGCCAATTTTATCAATATTGGATTTATAAACAGGAAAAAGATTTTGTTGTTGTTCAATTGAAGCTAGAACTTTAAAGGTTTTACCAGTTGCTAACTCATGAATGCATTCTTGAAGAAATTCTGAATATCTACGTTTTTCTATTAATTTCAATGTTGCTGTAATCTCGCTAATTATTGCTTTTTTAATTGTTTTAGCATGAATTCTGCTGTCATATCGTTTAAAGAAATACTGAATAAGGAAACTAATTCCTGCTGATAATATTGCTACAGCTATAGCTGTATTTAAGGTTGAATTCACTTTGAAAATTCCAATTTGAGTAGATGAAATTTGGGACAAATTAGTATTTAATTTTAAATATTCATATTATTTTAGATCACTTAGTAGCTTTTGATCTCTTGGTAATATCTAAAATTATCTTATTATGTAAATTTACTACTAGGTCTTTAGCTAAATAAGC
This sequence comes from Acinetobacter sp. ABJ_C4_1, assembly GCF_044538495.1. Lineage (NCBI taxonomy): Bacteria > Pseudomonadati > Pseudomonadota > Gammaproteobacteria > Moraxellales > Moraxellaceae > Acinetobacter > Acinetobacter sp. ABJ_C4_1. The sequence continues at coordinate 31,697 of NZ_JBIUCQ010000015.1, forward strand.
TGAGTAAATTTTATAGGCATTTAATATTTCACTTGGTGTTTTATCTGGTATTGCTTCAATTAGAGGAGTGAAATTTTGTAATATGTCTTTATCCAGATTTTCTATGATTTTCTCATATTCCTCACACAATTTTATCGTATTGCTAATTGTTGAAAACATTTGCAAGTGAATTTTAAGCTCTCTTAGAAAAAATGAAATTTCGGTTTGTATTTTACTCGATATAATGAGTAATTGTGTCCTATCTTTAAAATCTAAATCTTGCTGAGAGCAAAGCTTACTAATTTCAATAGATTGTTCTAATGTGGACTTTAAAGTGTTTTGCAAATTAAAGAATGAATTTACTGCATTATTGATGTGTGAATTTTGGGTTTTATGGTCCTCAGTTACTCTCCAACCATTATAAACATATAGTGCTATAAATGCTGCAAAAAAAGCTGCTAAAGCCCCAAGAATTGATCCAAAAGCTGATATCATTTCTGCTTTTTCGGATAGGAAGTTTTTTAATGAAATATAAATAAGCATTGCTATACAGTAGACAATAGTAGTTATAAAGAACCAAAAAGATATTTTCTTGAAAATTTCCATGTAACCAAAACTTGTTTAAATAATAATTATATTTTAATTTTTTGTAATTAGAAATTCATCCCACCTAAATGAATTTCTACTCAATTTATCTCTACTCATTGACTAGTTGCGATTAGGAACAAAACAAGATCCGATACTAATTTTCTTCTTGCCAAATTTACTATAGATACCATCCATAGCTTGCACCAAATATTATTTTCCAGCCTATTATCATATTTAAGTAAAATTTTCTTAAAAAACATATAGTTAAAATTATTTTAAAAGATATGACCATTTGTCAGATTATATATATGTAATGTGTTTAAAAGGATTAAAATTTTAATACATAATGAAAAAAGGAAAAAATTATGAATAACTTTAATCAATCCGCAATATACTTAATACTTAGTTTTAGTTTAATAGGATGTACATCGTTTCAAATCAATAAAGAGCAGCAAGAGACAAGAAAAATGATAAGCGTGGATGAAGCATTGCCTCAAATTGCTGATGGTATAGTTGCGATGAAGAATAGATTGGATGCAGATAATGTAAAAGCTGGTGTTTATGTTGATGATATTGAGTTAGAGATCGCCTTAAATGCTAATGCAACAAAGGATGGGAAATTAACTATAGCAGCAGACCCATTAAGTTTAAAATCTTTATCCAAGAGTGCTCTTTCATTTGATGCTTCTCAAGCAACTAAAGTCGAAGATTTAAGAGGCAGTAAACTAATTATAAAATTCAAGAGTGCTAATCAATATAGTTTAGAATATCTTGACAAATTAAAAGGACTTGTAGATGTAACTGAAAAATCATCTTCTGAAAGCTCAGATAAACCATCTACTAAAAATACTAAGAAAGTAAATAAGAGTAAACTAATTGATAAAAACTCAATAGTGCAGACTGTAAAGAATAAAGCGAATGCTCAGCATGTTCTGTCTCAGCAGATACCAATATCCCCATAATAACTAGATAGGACTAAAAACAATCATATAGATTCATAATCTATATGATTGTTTTTAGATTGAATGGATAATACTAATTAATACAATATATTGGCTTTATGGTTTGGACTTAAAAATTTATCCTATAGCCACCTTATTCGTCAGAAATTTTTAAAATAAATTGTACTTTTAGATACCATTACTCTAGCAGTTTCAACTTTTTAAGCCTTGCCCGAATGGCTCCAGAGCTTCTTTCTAATATCTTAGAGATTTCTTGAACACTTTTTCCTTCTTCCATAAAAGAGTCGATTAATCTCACTTCTTCATCTTCCGTCCAAGCTTGGTATGCATTTGTACCGATAGGAGTTTCCGCTTCTTTATTTTTTTTGATAATAATTTCAGTTGCAGGTTTAAGACCATTAATGATCTCTGCTATTTCACTAAAATAGCCTATATTTTTATGAGAAATCATATATAGATTTTCTTTAGCCCTAGTCATTGCCACATAAGTTAATTTACGTTCAGTATCTTCATCTCTAACAAGCTTTGCTGTAATTCTTGGCATATTTTCTAAACCAATCAAAAACACGTGATCAAATTCCAAGCCTTTTGAAGATTCAAAATTTAGAATTTTAATATTTAATTCTTTTAAATTAAGTGTCTTTTTATCATTGCTTGTAATAATAAACTTATAAGAAATATTGGAGGCATGCTCTTCAAAAGCCTTTTTAAGAAGTACATCTAATTTTTCTTGAGATTCATGTCTAGCGATCAAAATCGCTATAGAGTTTTCAGGATGTCCATTGTTAACAAGATATTTTATCTTTTTAACTATTAGATTAATCGTCTCTTGGAGATTCTGGCTTTGATAGGTGATAGGGAATAAACCTACTTTGCACTCACCTGTATCTGGATCTAATACCCGATCAAAGTCATCCTCAGCAACTAAACTGTCTAGTTTTTTACTGTTCAAGAAATTTCTTGCAGTCACCAGAATCTCTTTAGTATTGCGGTAACAACGCATCAATTCTGTTGGTTTTTTCCCTTGAACTTCAAGACCAAAAGATCTCCAACTAGGTCTTTTTCTATTAAAAATATTCTGTGCTGGATCGTAGCAGAATAAAATACTATTAGTTTCTGGGTTTAAAATTTTTACTAAACTTTGTATCCATTCCTGTGTGAAATCCTGTCCTTCATCAATAAGAATAGCATCGTATTTTTCTAAGAAATTTGTGCTTTCGACATATGAATTTAATATTTCTGCAACTCTTAAATTATATTGGTCTTGCGATTCGTCATCTAATTTTTTTAGATTGGCATTAGTAATTTTCTTAACTAAACCATGAAAAGTTGATATTTCCAAGTTCTCAACATCATTGTCACTCATCATATTTTGGATATGATTGCATAACGTATTGTTAAAACAGACAACTAGAACTTTCCAGTCCGGATAGACAGAGTTTAGATATTTAGCTCGGCACGCTATAACAAGAGATTTCCCACTTCCGGCCACACCTTTTAAAATACGATGCCCAGCACCAATATTCTTGGCAATCATCTCTTGTTGAATATCTAAAGTCATTAACTCCTGAGGTTGAGCATCAAAAAGATCATCATTCTCAAAAGTATTAATACGAATCTCAGGAAAAAGTAAATATCGTAATGTCTTTACTTGAGTATAAGTAAGCGGTTCAAAATAGAAAAACTCTTTAAAATGAAGGTGAATTTTTCGAATCAATTCTTTTCGGCTATCTTTATTTTCAAGATCATATTCAAGTTCATCCTTGAATAAAATCTTGTTTTGCTCGTTTATACCTTCTTCTAATAAGCCTAATGCAACTGCATCGCTACGATAAATATTAGTATAAAAAACACTATGTGTAATAGGAAAAAGGGGGTTGCCTTCATAGAAGCCACTTTTTGCTATTAAAGAATCATTCATTTTACATTTATTACGAAGATTCATAGCAACTGTACGAACCTGAGCTCTAGGGTTTGGAACGGCATGAGCTTTATCTTTACGATAAAACGTTCCTGTAAATTGCGTTGGGTTAACTTCTTTAAAATTACTTTTTGACCAATCTTTTACTTCTATTGCCAGTAAACCATGTGTAGGGAGCCAAAGTATAAAATCAGAATAACGACCCAAAGCCTCTGTTTCGTACCAAACGATAGCATCTTGATCAGCAAACAAGTCTTGTAGAAATTTATAAACTTTTCTTTCGCCTAGCGTGGTGTTGTCTACATTATTTAGCGTAGTAGGCACCATATCAACCATAGCTGTTTTCCTTTAAATTTATTAAATCAGAAATTATTTTTTGAAGTAGGTACGTTTTAATTTTTAGTAATGAATATAGTATTCAGCGAAGATACCTTAGAACTTCTAAACTGCATAAAACTTAAAACAGTAGACAGTTTAAGTTCTCTGATTATCAAGTCCTACTTAAGCGGCCAAATAATACAAGAAGATGTAATAGAAAAGATACCCCATATCTGCATAAAAATGGGGTATAGTTTGCGCGTGGAGTAATAGTTGGAAAGAAAATGAAGTTGAGGAGATCAAAATTTATTATAGGCATATTGATTACAACTTTAATGATCATATGTTTGATTAAATTCAATGCTACGATTAATTTTAATGATAAATATGTACCACTTTTTGTTGGTATTTTAGTGTCGACGACAAGTCTTATTAGTGTATGGATAACAAATTTCTTTAATAATAAACATAATTTAAATCGACAAAAATTTGAAAGTGACCAAAAAGAGCAAGAAAGAATACATAGTATGAGGAAAGAAATCTATCTAAATGCAAGTGATAGAATAATTGAATTAAGCTCTATGATTGGAAATCTTGTAGATCCTGTGGGGAAGGTAGATCAAGCTCAAAAAACTTTTACTGATTTTTTAATAACTATGAATAGATTGAGACTAATTGCGGATATAGACACATCAGAAAAAAGTAGTAGAGTTGTTCGTGCCTTTTTAAATTTTTATATGGATGTTTATTTAGATGCTCATGAAATAATTGATATAAATAATAATATTAACTTAAATCAGGATTTTTTTAATAAATTCACTAAAGATATAGACAGAACCTTAGATTTAATGAGAGTCAATTTTGAATCGGATGAAGTAAATCTAGAAAAATATAAAAAATTAGAAGCTTCTATGGAATACTTTTTTGAACAAAGAAATCAATATCATAAATCTATAAATGATTTACTTAAGAAAAAAAATAATTTAAGTGAAAACTTAGCTCTAAAAGTTGCTCATAGAATGCCTTCTATTCAACTTGAGTTAGTAGAGTTAACCGTTTTATTAAGAAAAGATATTTTTGGAGAAGATGGTTTAGTTCAATTTTCTCAAGATTTAAAAAGTGAAATAGGTGACAGTAGTCAATTTTTTGAAGATATGATTAATAAGATTAAATTGAATGAGTAATTAACTTATATTTACGTTAAAGCAGTTTAAAAAGCCCTGAGTCTTCAGGGCTTTTCATTTAAGTTTTACTTTAATGATTCTGGTACATAATTTGGCGAATCAGTACCATAAAAGGATTCAATTTCAGCATCATATAAAGATTTATATCTATCTTTTGATGCGACATCCTTAGTTTCATCAATAAATTTCTGTATTTTAGCTTTATAGTCAGTATGACCAGCTTTATACATTTCAGTTAAATATACAAATTCGGCATCTTGGTACTGGGGATCATTTTTGCTAGATGATTTACTCAGTTCGGTTTGTATGAGTTGGGCAGAAGCTTCGTGACACTGTTGAATCTTTACTTTGGCCTCATTTAATTTTTCAAGCAATGTACATCTAAACATTATCCGTTGAGGCAAGGGGTTCTCTTTGATCTGTTGTTCATTTAACTCATAAGCCTCTTTGTACATACCAGACAGCATATAAATATTCATCAATGCCGTTTCTCTTTGTTTCTTGGCAGTAACTTTCTTAATTTCAGGTATTAAAGGTGCTAAAGTTTGTTTTATCTTTTCATCTTCACCAGAAGTCACAACTTCATTTGTGATTGTTTCATATCTATCTAAAATCGCTTTATCACTTGCCGATAGCTCAGTTTTTACGTTTTGAGAACTGCTTTTCGTAGTAGTATCTACCTTTGTTTGTTCATTTGATGCCTTGCTACAAGCAGTAACTCCAAATACAGAAATAAGAACAATAGTACTGATTAATTTTCTATTCATGATTTACGTCTTGCTGCTGAATTTAAGGTAAAAGAAAATTTAGTGTGAGGTAGATTTGGTCGAACAGTACCGCTATAGGGTTGATATAAGGTATCTACGGAACAACCCATTTATCACTTAATTTTTAAACTCAAAGTATTTTCCAAAAACTTGTCGCTTTTAGATTTCCATATATTAGCAGGCACTGGATGTTTGGCATCTTGTATAAGTTCTAAGGCGTTTGGAATACCTTTACTATCGAGTAATTGATGTAGTTGTATACTTTGCTTTGGGTCAACAATAGGGTCTTTGCTGCCAACTAATATAAGAGTAGGAGGATAATGAGATGATATTGGTAGCGATGATCTAGCAGTGGATGCAGTTTCTATATTTTTCTCAGCAGTAATCGTTTCATTTATTTCATTCATTACATTTGAAGGTAGTGTTCTAGCGTTAGAACTCCACTCAGCATACATACCTTTGAAGTCATAAAAGCCCGCTACCAGAATCAAAGCGTTTATCTTTCCAGAGTTAGCTACAACATTCGCTATAGAGGCGCCACAACTAATCCCAATTACGGCAACTTTGTTTGAGTCAACATGTGGCTGTGATCGCGCAAAATTAATGGCTTGTACAAGATTATTTTGGGAAGCTTTACCACAAAAATCTGATTTTCCAGATGACTCACCATATCCACTCATAGATACAGCAAAACTAAAAAAGTTCTTTTTAGCATATTCATTTAACAAGCCTGAGCGTACAAAGGCTTTAGCACCTTGTTTGTCTTTCTGAATACCATGTAAGAAGATAATTGCTGGATACTTTTTATCAGCTAAGAGGTCTGGCTCTTTCCAATAAATTTCAGTTGTTTGATTATTTGCTGTTAAAAGTTGATGCTGTGCTTGCTGGGTATAAATATAAGGAAGAATAGATATACGAAAAAAGGCATAAAAGCCAATAACTAAAATTAAAGGAAGAATGTAGGACAGGGCTATATTCTTTTTCTGCTTAGGAAGCATAAGAACTCTTATAGTTATGTATGATTGCGAGTGATTTTCTATCTGTTGAAATTTAAAATCAATATATAAATTTCTTAATTAAATAAACACGGATATCTCCACAACATCCGTGTCTTAAAAGACCTAAAATTAATGATGCTTTTTCTCTGCCAGTTGCATGGTTTGTTTAAGCTGTTTACAGTTAAAACCTAAGAACTCAATCACATTTCTAAACAGTGCTGGTGCTTTGGCAATTGGAGTATTTACTTTAGGTATAACCGTCATATCTTTACGCCGTTCTATGCTCTCAACTACACCCGAAACAACTTCTTCAATAGATACATATTTCCAAATGCCCGAGTTACCTTTCCATACAGCTTTACCCGCTGGGTCATTTTGAATACTGTCCATTAATGGTGTTTTAAAGAAAGTTGGATGAAGGCTACCAACGCCAATATTTGAGTATTTTAATTCTAGTCGAAGACTATCACATAAAGCCCAAACGCCTGCTTTACTCGAAGTGTAGTGCGTGTTTAATGGGGAGTGGACGAAAGCCGCCATTGAAGACACTGCCAGTAAATATCCCTGAGTTTGTTTTACATACGGTATAGCTGCGCGGAAAGTACGAAATACTCCAGTCAGGTTAATATCGATAGTTCGTTCAAAGGTTTCAGGAGCCATATGTTCTAGTGCTTCCGTTGAGCCTATGCCTGCATTTGCAATCACCACATCAACTTTACCGAAGTGTTTCGCTGCATTTGCCATAGCAGTTTCTAGGCTTTCCAAAGAACGGACATCGGCAACCCAACCTGCGGCAATGCTTTTTCCACCTAGCTGTTTTGCCTGACTTTCAACTTTGCTCAGGTCTAAGTCTAATAATGCAAGTTTTGCACCTTTGGCCTGTAATGCCTGAGCAATCGCAAGACCAAGACCACCTGTTGAGCCTGTAATCACCACAACTTTATCTTTTAATTCATACTTCGCCATTTTAAAACTCCTTTAACTTAAGCTTGAGCTACTGGAACAGTACGTTTAAGAAAATCAATTTGATCTTTCACCACATGTTCAAAGGCTTGACCTGTGTAAATGTCAAAATGACCGTATGAATAGGTTTTTATTTCTTTGTGAGGTGTACGCTTGGCATGACGTAGCGTGACTTTTGCAGGAGCAACAGTATCCGTTTCACAAATACAAAATAGAACTGGGGCTTTAATTTTTGGCGTTTTACGTCCCGGGTAATAACGGATAATGTCCAATGCAAAACGTGCTGCCACGTAGTTTTTGTAGTTAGGTTCATCTTTAATGATGGACATAATTCCCGAATAGGCATCTGGAGCAGTCATTAACGCCGTTTCATGCGCTAGTCCTGCAAGTTTAACCATAAGTGGTTCTTTGCCCAGCGCAGCCCCTATACGGTCACGCACAGCCAAAGCCGTAAGTTTTGCTGAAGTTATAGGACTCATGGCTAAACTAGAAGAAAGGCCATCGGTAAATGGACATTGTGAAACTACTGCGCAAATGTTGGCATCCTGAGCGGCAGTAGCCAATACATGACCGCCAGAAAAAGAACTTCCCCATAAAATAATCTTGTTTTTATCAACATTGGGTAAGCTACGTGCATAGGCAATAGCGGCTTTCCAGTCTTCAAGCTGGCTTTGAATATCTAGTAATTGTCGGGGTTGACCTTCGCTATCCCCAAAATAGCGATAATCAAACACTAAGCAAGCATAACCCTCTGCCACAAAACGTTCTGCAAAAGCAGTTAAACGCATTCTGCGAGTTCCACCCAAACCATGCGCCATCACAATCATTGGAGTAACTGCCTCGGTCGTGGGACGGTATAAATAGGCACTGCATTTCAAGCCATTTGAATCAAATTGAATATCTAGTGGCATTTGTGGCACATTCTTTAGATTCTTATTCATTGTGTTTCGCTCAATATTTGCTATGACGCTATCATCTAAAAAATAATGAGATAAGGCTTGATGAAAGCCGCCATATTGCTTGATACTTTGCGCCAAAATTTGGATTGAGCAGGTGTTTTAGTCATTTGCTTTTACTTAAAAGCTTTATACACTACTTGATATTTGACGCCAAATTAGAACTATACGAAATGAATGGATTGAATAAGTCGTTGTATAGAAGAAGGATTCCTGAAACCTATGTTCAGTTATTGTTTGAATATCTCGAAAAGCTAGGACATGAGCCAGAAAAGGTTCTTGGTGAACCGTGGCCTAAAGCAGATTCAAATCATTTGGAAGGCGTAGATATTGATCATTGGGAAAGTCTTCTTGTTATCGCTAAAGATTATTTAAATGACCCTTTTATTGGTTTGCATGTAGGCCAAACCATTACAGCTCAGCATTTAGGTGTTTTAGGATCTGTATTTCTAGCGTGTGAAAATTTGGGAGCGGTTTTAGAAAGATTTGAGCGTTACCAAAGGCTCGTATATGACGTGGTGCCCGCATCTGTACATATTTACCCAGAGTATGTAGAGCTTTCATGGGATACCACGGACGATCAAACAGTCGGTGGCTTATCTGATGAAACTGGTCGTACCGTTATAGTTCAATTTTGCCGTAGCCTCATTAGAGGAAAAGAAAAACTCAAAGAAATACATTTTATTCATGAACAGCCTGAAAATGTTCAGCCTTATGAGGAGTATTTCGGTTGTCCTGTGCTTTTTGAACAGCCCGTGGCACTTATGCGTTTTGATAAGGAAATGTTAAGTCTACCGCTTAAAAATTCCGACGCGGCCTTAGTCGCTATATTAGAAAAGCATGCCGACAAGTTACTGGCAAGCTTGCCACATATTGATGAAATTACAGATCAAGTCCGTAAACAGATTGCTTACTTACTTCATCAAGGTGAACCAACTATTGAACAGCTTGCAGAACGATTAAATTATTCACGTAGAACTTTACAACGCCGTTTGACCGAAGCAGGCACCAACTTTCGAAAAGAATTAAATATTGTCCGTTACGAATTGGCAAAGTCGTATTTAAAAGATCCTAGGCTACAAATTGTAGAAATAGCCTTACTGTTAGGTTATGCCGAGCACAGCCCATTTACACGGGCTTATAAAGAGTGGTCGGGTAAAACGCCACAACAAGCCCGTGAGGAAATGAATAACTGAGGGTAGAACTTCTTAAAATAAGATGTGCATATGTTTTGAGTGTTTATTCATCGTTTAACGCACATTCAAAGTTACTTGGGTTTTCTTTACATCTTACCTTTTTAAGAAAATTCATCATTTTAGGGTCATAAATACCAGCCTTGGTGAGTTGTATACGTGCTTCGCGCATCATTTTCATATAGTTTAATTGTTCATTTTTAGGAATATCCATCCAATATTTTGAAGGAATATCACTTTCATATTTGGCAATAACGCCAAACGTTCTATTGAGTTGGCTGGCTACCCAAGTTCGAGACTTTTGCCCAAAACCCGCAGGGAATTGGTCTTTACGAATAATGAAGTTTGCTGAAATTTGAGTCAAAGGAAAACGAACAATTGCGCCTTTCTCGCCTAGACCTTTGTGTAGTTCAAATGGTTTAAATGCAACAATAGGAGCGGGCACAATATCAATTTCATGATTATTAAATTTTGCACCGGCATTGGTAACGTCTACCGATACAGCCTGACCTCCAACATGTTGAACAAGCTTTGGTTGGGCTTCATCATATTTGAATACCCCAATTTTTTTACCGGCAGCTTTAGCGAGTGTATTGATACTTCTATCATTTACAAATAAATATGCAGGGCCAATTGTGCCTAAACCTGCAATTTCGTAAGGGCCTACCACCATATTTTTTGCGGCCATGGGTGAGGACAACAGCTTATAGGCATTAATTGCCGTTTTCATATTTGTTAATGCGCCAACCGCATCTAAAGATCCTGTGTATTTATTAAACTGGCGGCCACGTAAACCACTAATAATAGCGCCATCACATTTGCCGACTTTTAAATCTTCAGCCGCAACGCGTTCATCAACATATGCTTTTAAAGATAGATCAGCTCCCCAATTTTTAGCTTCAAGTGCATAATCTTTGGCTAAAGCGAAAGCATCTCCCGATTTACCAATTGGGTCAAATACACACACGACTTGTTGTTTGGCATAAATAGTTGTTGTTAAACAGGTACTTGTAATAAATAAAATAACTTTCAAACGATCCATATTTAATTATCCATTATTTAAATTATAAAAATTATTTTATAAATCTTGGTTAGATTAGATATGACACTTCAATAAAAATTTAAAGAGAAAAGGTCAAAAGACAGCTTTGGTTTAGGAAGTCATTTAATGATTTATTAGAATGTTTATTGTCCGATTTGCGGACAAAAATCTCATAAATCGGTATTTTCTCTATTCTTTTTATATCCTTAAATAAACTTAAAAATTAGTTTATCCATTCCACAATGGAGATTAATTTATGGAAATCTTAAAAACAAAAATTGCAATTACTAGCTTAACGCTAACAGGCTTACCCAACAGTGAAATAGGGATTCTAGCGTATAGCGCAAAGCATCGTATTGAACTCTCTAAACGTATCAATAGTCAGCAAACGGTGGTTGATGAGCAATCCTAGGCACACAAGGGATGGATGCCAACATATCAATAAAAATATTGGAAAACGATGAATAAAAAATTAAATTATTTTGGAGTGAAAAATGAGATTTAAAAAAGGATTTTTAGCACTTAGCTTGAGTTTGCTGTTTATAAACGTAGGGTGTGCAAACAATGATAGTGCTGACAATAGTCATGCCGAAAGTATTTATATTAATGGAAAAATTTATACCGCTAAAGATAATGATACTTTACAACAAGCAGTCGCCGTTGCTCATGACGGAACCATTATTAAAGTAGGTAGTAACGAAGAAATTAAAAAACTTGCAGATAACAATACACAAGTTATTGATCTGGATCATAAGGTCTTAATGCCAGGTTTAATTGATAGCCATATTCATGCCTTAGCTTCTGGTGTAGAGGCGATATTAGCAACTATAGATAGCAGCGACCCAACAATAGATATTTCTAAGGTAGAAGCAAAACTTAAGCAATCAAGTCTGGATGGTACGGGTGTTGCCGGAGATGTTCTATTTTTAAATGGTTTGTCATCAGAATATTGGGAATTGGCCGACCAACTCTCAAATGTATTTAATAATAATGAATGGAAAGATCGTCCTATTGCTTTAGTGGGCAGTGACCATCATACGGCTTGGGCAAACCAAGCTCTCTTAAAAAAAGCAGGTATAGATGCAAACTTCATTCAGCAATTAAGCCCTGATGATCAGCAAAACATTGCCCATAATGACCAGTTTGAGCCGACCGGATTTGTTGTCGATTCTGGATGGGATATGGTGAGTGATAAAATTCCATCTGTATCACACGATCTTCTTTATAACGGCTCTAAAGAAGCGATCAAATACTATAACAGCTTAGGCCTCACGGCTTGGATGGATATTGCTGCAAATGCCAGCCCCAATAAGGGTATTACCAATATTCATAATACAGAGCAAACTCTAGGGATGATTCCAATTTATAAAGAGTTATCTCAAAAAGGAGAGTTAACAGCACGAGTTTCTGGTTTGCATGTCATTAATTCAAAAAGTACGCCCCAAGTATTTAACATTATTGAGTCAATCAATAGTAAATATAAAAACATAGATAACTTTAAATTAATTGGTGTAAAAGTCTTTGCCGATGGCGTATTAGAATACCCAGCTCAATCGGCTGCATTACTCGGTCGTTACTCTAATAGTAACAAGCAAGGGGCTTTATTATTTGACCCAAATGCCTTTAAAGTACTTGTTGATGAAGCAGATAAGCGAAATATGCTTGTTCATATCCATGCTGTTGGTGATCGAGCTGTACATGAATCTTTAAATGCTTTTGAATATGCTCGTTCAAAGCGTCAGAGCAATGTCCCTCATAGTATTACTCATCTTCAGCTCGTAGCCCCAAACGACTATAAACGCTTTAAACAAAATAATGTGATTGCTTCTATGCAATTGGCATGGGCCTATGAAGATGGTTTTAACAAAGAACTGGTAAAACCTTATATTAATGCAACTTCTTATAAGGGCATGTATCCAGCACATTCTTTATTCGTTAACGGCGCAACCATTGCAGGTGCAAGTGATGCTCCAGTTTCAACAGCCAATCCTTTTGTTGCTATGGCGACAGCAATTACACGAAAAGGAATTGAGGGAGAAGCTTTAAACCCAGCAGAAGCCATTGACCGAGATACAGCCTTTAAGGCTTATACAATTAATTCGGCGAAAGCACTTTCTTTAGATAAAAGTATTGGTACGCTAGAACCGGGTAAAAAGGCCGATATGATTGTTGTAGATAGAGATATTTTTAATGTTTCACCTGAACAGTTGGCGGAAACCAAAGTAGTTTGGACTATTTTTAATGGAAAGAAGGTCTATCAACAATAATTAAATTTAAGGTGGGCTGATGCAACTATCAGCTCACTTACAGATCATTTTATTAGGAGAGTGGTGGCAATCCACCACTAATTAAAATGCTGAGGCTAGAGTTTTGATAGCTATGATTTCTGTTTGGCTTTTTGGCGTAAGACATACAAATATAAGCTTTCTACTTTTTCACGTGCCCATGGTGTGGTACGTAAGAATCGTAATGATGATTTAACACTTGGATCTATGCAAAAACATCTAATTTCAATTTTACGACTTAAGCCTTCAAATCCACCGTAGTAATCCAATAATTCATCCAAAATGTCAGCAAGTTTTTTGCCGTGTAAAGGGTCATTGGAGGCGTTCATAATAGATCAACAAGATTTTGCGAGTCCATTATTATAACCTAAGCTAATTGGAAAATGAGAGGGTTCGAATTTAAACCTACAGAGTTTTTCTAAAGCTTATTTAACACGAAGCCACGTTTGATTTCGTCCAAGTGCAGAGATACCAATGTAGCCACGGCCACTAAACTTTTGCCCATCTGGTGATAATGTTGCACTAAAGCTATATGTCTTACCTGTCTTAGGATCTAATATCGATCCATTGGTATATTTGTTGTTTTGTCCCGAGTGTTTCAAATTTCTGACGATGGTTAAACCCACTAAAGACTTATTTTTATAAGCGCCTTCGCACTTTGTACATTTATTGGCTTCACTTAGAACAAGTATTTTTTCAATGTTGGCAGATAATGTACCATTCTTATCTTCACTAAATTTTACGATTGCTCTAGGCTGATTCGTTTCATCATCAATGGTTTTCCAGACGGTGCCATTAAGTCTGTCGGCAGCAAATGAATGAACGGAAAAAGAGCTTAGTAAAAATAAGAATAAATATTTTTTCATAACGATAGTTTCTCGAATGAACAATGGGGAATTTAATAGTCAGAATGGTTCTACTTCCAAGCTTTTTTCTTTAGAAGTAGTCGGTGAACGATCAAGTGAGATTTAGTTTCAGCCAATATTATTGGGAGCGTTTTTTTTCTGCGATGGCGATAATGGGTTGGACCATCCAGCGTTTAAACTTATTCCCTAACGATTCCTGTTGATAAATTGGTCGTGGGCTAACATCTTCATTTATTTTTTTATATTGTGGGAACAGTGACAGAGCGTTACCTCTTTGAATTTTATATTGGTCTGAATCATTAAAAATGCTGAGTTCATCTAGTGTATTTACTTGCATATGTGATACTGGAGCGGGTGCAAATGGGAAATCACTTCCAAATAAAATACGTTCTGATCCTACAAGCTCTTTTAATGCTGACATTGCATATGGCGAAGGTGATAACGCTGTATCAAAATAAAAACGCTTTATATAGGTCATGATTCCTTGAGGTGCATTTTTATTCATTTCTGTCATCATGTTGCCTAAAGACACTCGCCAAGCAACGTAAGGTAAAAACCCTCCAGCATGCGCTAAAATAAACTGAATATCTGGAAAACGTTCCATAACCCCAGAAGTAATAAGATTAACTGCTGCACGAGTTGTATCTGGTAAAAATTCTAAAATAAATCCAGGAGTAGTAAGACCTAAATTTTCACTTGTTTGATGTAAATTAGGATGTATAAAAACGATGGCTTTACGTTTGTTTAATTCAAACATTAATTCTTCAAATCGACTGTCACCTAGAAAAATACCATTAGTACTTCCTAGTAAAACAATTCCATCTGCTTTAAGAACTTCAAGTGCATAAATTGCTTCAGCACAAGCTTGTTCGGTTAGTGGCATTGGGAGAACAGCAAAGAACCCAAAACGGTTTGGGTAGTTCTGTCGCATTTCAGCAGTATATTCATTACATGCGCGGGCTAAGTTACAAGCTTCTTGAACATTTCCAAAATACACACCTGGTGCAGATAAAGAGACAATCGCAGTCTCAGTACCAATCTGATCCATAATCTCAATAGATTGAGACGGCGTCCAAACTGGTAATGGAGCACCAGCGACCTTATCAATGCCTTTCTTTAGCATGGCATCTTTAAAAACTGGAGGAACAATATGATGATGAACATCAACTCTCCCTTGCTTAAATATTGTATTGGTCATATCTCATCCTCAAAAGAGCCTTAAATTTTTTAGGCACTCATATTTCTAAAAAATCTTAATGAAATTATATTAGGACAATTTTGGTCAAAATTGAACAGTATTGTTTATTTTGTTTTGTGTATTTTTCATTATTAAGCGTTAAGATGCTTTCCATCAGGAACTCATCAAAAATAGATAAGTTCCATTATATTTTTGATATTACAGTTAAAAGTTCAAATTAGAGGAAATAGCCCGTATGTTTAATACGGGCTATTTGATTAAAATTTATAATTCAATTGAAGTGAAAAGATATCTGCTTTTGTGTCAAAAGTTCCTTTAAGTGTTTGCATAGTCGGCTTACCCGCCACAACGGTTTGGCTGTCAATAGTTGCTTCGTTTGCAAAAACATGTGAATAGCCAACATCCATACTTAGGTTTTTATTAACCTGAAAGCCTGCGCCTAATGAAAGCCAGATTCTATCTGCGTCAGGAAAACGAACAGTTCGGTCTGATGATGAGTCAACCACAGATTTGTCATAAGCCATACCAAATCGAAGTTGTGTAGCAGGAGTAACTTGATATAGAGCGCCTAAACTTGATCTTAAACCATCTTTAAAATGTAGTTGTTCTTCATAAACAACCGTATTATTTTCAGGATTGACTGCACTGAATTCTGGTAAAACGGACCAATCAGACCAAGTTATTTCTGCAAGAGCTGTCCATTGGGGAGCAAAGCG
Source organism: Acinetobacter sp. ABJ_C4_1 (assembly GCF_044538495.1). Taxonomy (NCBI): domain Bacteria; kingdom Pseudomonadati; phylum Pseudomonadota; class Gammaproteobacteria; order Moraxellales; family Moraxellaceae; genus Acinetobacter; species Acinetobacter sp. ABJ_C4_1. The sequence goes on from NZ_JBIUCQ010000015.1 coordinate 47,633, forward strand.
ATATGCACCTGCTAAACTTGCACTTTGTGGCATTTTAATATCGACTTCTGCTGGGTAACTAAGGCTTGCTACAGGTGTTGTTACTGTGAGCGAACCGTCTAGTTTTAGTTTAGTTTCAGAGCGGTATGTCAAACCCAAGTCTAGTTTATCGGTTGGCCTCAAAAAAATACCAATATTTCCTGCCCAACCGTCTCCATCACCTTTTAGTTCACCTTGAGCATCACCTAAATAAACTGGTGCATTTGTATTGATAAGAGGGCCAGCTTTTCTCGTCAAAGTAGCATCAAAGTCGAGATAATTTAGTCCAAGTCCAATCATCACCTGAGGATTGATCTCATATGCTAGTGATGTGTTCATATTAATACCAGTAACTTCGGTTTTTAATCCTTTATATCGTCCAACAAAGTCATCATCCCATGAGCCTTTATTTCCATATAAGGGTGAAACACTCAGCCCGACGGCGAAGGGTCTTTCACTTCTATAGACATACTGAACACTAGGAATTGTAAATTCTCGATCAATACTCGCTTCTACGCTACCTATTGGAACGATAGGCGAAATTGATGAAGTATTTTCTGCTTTAAAGTCGGTTGTAGCCTCAACGTAAGATGCTGAACCTGATAGATAATTACCCGAACTTAAACCCATCATAGCAGCAGGGTTATAGGCAACTACGCTGGCATTTTGTGCGAGTGCTGATGAGCCTGCAAAGGCATAACCTACACCTGCAGCAGTCTGTGTATCTATAAAAACACCAGAAGCATAAGTTAAAGAAGTTGGGGCCATTAAACTCATAAATATTAATTTTGTTCTAAGTGATCCGATCACAGTTATATCCATTTAAATAAACATGAATATAAAATATTAAACAAAAGTGTTCAAAAATCAAATTTATTGTAAAATTAACTATATAGCTGTTTTTAATAATTATTTTAAAAATTAAGAAACTTATCTATCTGTAAATTATAAAATTTTTAAAATATGCACAAATATTGATTAATTTGAACACGTGTGTTCAAATTGTTTTTGTGGAGTATTTGAGAAATAAAATGATGAAAGCGAATACCTTGATATCCCAAACCGTCAAATTTGGTGATAGACAAATTTTTCTTAATGAACAAGGGGAAGGTTTTCCTATCCTTATGTTGCATGGTGGTGGTCCAGGCGCTTCTGGATTATCGAATTATTCAAAGAATATAGATGTGTTGGCGGAAAAATATCGTGTACTTGTACCTGATATGCAGGGGTATGGTCAGTCTTCAAAAGGTGTGAATCGTGATGATCCATTTGGTGACTTAGCTGATGCTATGTTTGGTCTGCTTGACCAGTTAAAAATTCAGAAAGTCCACATCATTGGAAATTCACTTGGAGGTGCTTGCGGATTACGCATGGCTTTAGAACAACCTGAACGAGTTTCGAGCTTAATTCTTATGGGCCCTGGGGGCATTAATACAACTAAAGCTTTACCAACCAAAGGTTTGAACTGTTTATTAAATTACTATGGTGGTAAAGGACCAACTATCGATAAATTAAGAACTTTTATCCGCGAATATCTTGTATTTGATGGTAGCCAAGTTCCAGAAAGCGTTATTCGAGAGCGTTTTCAAGCAAGTACTGATCCTGAAGTCGTTGCAGCCCCACCATTAAGAAGACCTACAGGTTTGAAAGGGGCAATCCGAATGGACTTCACTCGTGATTCGAGACTAAAAAAATGCAAAGTTCCTACATTAGTCGTATGGGGGGCAAATGATTTGGTTAATCGTCCAAGTGGTGCATTAACTTTGCAGAAAATAATGCCAAATTGTGATGTTTATTTATTTGCTAATACGGGGCATTGGGTACAGTGGGAAAGAGCAGACGAATTTAACAAGCTTAGCCTAGAATTTTTTGATAGACAGAACATTGTTTGAGGAGGAAGAAAGATGAACACCTCAACAATTGATCGAGATATTTTTGGTTCAGTACGCATGGGTTATGCAGTCATTGAATCAAACAAATTAAAAGATTGGAAAACTTTTCTGCAACAAGGCTTAGGTTTGCATTTTAATGCGGATGAAAAGTCTATCAATGAAATAAGTTTTCGAATGGATAAGCATTCTAAACGTCTGATCATTCAAAAAGGTAGTGCAGAAGACTTTGTTGCACTGGGGTGGCAAGTTGAAGATCAAGAAACCCTGAACATTATTTTAAAACGATTAACTGAACGTGAAATTACTGTTGAGAAAAGTAGTTTAGCTGAGGCTGAGCAAAGAGGTGTAAAGGAATTCTGGCGAATTTTAGGACCCAAGAAACAAAATATAGAGCTATATGTTGAAGCTAAGTTGACGGATGAACCTTTAAATATGCTGACATCTAGTTTTGTTACTGACAAAGCTGGTATGGGGCATGTAGCCATTACATCAAGAAAACCTTTAAAAATGCAAAGATTCTGGCAGGAAATATTTAATGCCAGAATAAGTGACTATATAGAGCAAGTCATTAGTGGCGTCACTCTTGATATTACTTTTCTTCGTCTTAATGAACGCCATCATTCTGTTGCAATCGCAACCACAAGAGAAATCCCTTTAGACCCAATTCGTACCAAAGTTCAGCATATGAATTTACAAGGTGCTTCTTTAGATGACTTATCTAGCGCTTTTCAGCGTTGTAAGCAACTTGGATATGAAATGGCTCATGAAATTGGGCAACACCCGAATGATAAAGAGCTGTCATTTTATGTGATCAGTCCATCGGGATTTGAAATTGAGTTAGGTTGGGCACCCTTGGTTGTGAACGAGACAACATGGAAGCCGACCACATATTTTGCGATCAGTTCTTGGGGACATAAGCCTGAAAACCCCACCAAACTTTATATGTTCTCTACAAATTTGAGTAATTTTAAGCAGGGAATATCAACGGCAATTCACCCTGAATATTCTCCCATCTAGCTTTAGAGGCTCTAAACATGAATGATCAAAAAACAAAAAAATCTACATCATTGAATGTTGATGTGATTATTGCAGGTCTAGGACCTACTGGTTTGGTATTGGCACACGTTTTAGGAAAATATGGACACCAAGTTTTGGTATTAGAACGTGAACCCGTATTTTATGGTAATGCTCGGGCTGTTTATACCGATGATGAGTGTATGCGAATCTTTCAGTCTATTGATATGGCTGAAGAATTACAAAAGGATATGCTCATTGATACACCTGTTCAGTTAGTTCGGCCAGATGGATCTGTAATTGCTCAATACAAACCATTAAAGCGTCCATTTGGTTGGCCAGTTGTTAATTTCTATTATCAGCCTTATTTGGAAACTTCTTTAACAAATGGTTTAGCACAATATCCAAACGTTAAGATTTTACGTGGGCGAGAACTGATTAATTTTAGTCAGGATGTAAATAGTGTCACTGTGACCCATCAAGCAACACAGGTCTATCGTTTTAGTGATGAATCAGATGTTAAAACCGAAGTACAGGACGATACTGATATTCAACAGATCACAGCCCGTTATTTAGTTGGTGCAGATGGTGGTCGAAGTACAGTGCGTGCCAAGCTGGGTATTGAAATGTCTGGTAAAAACTTTCCAGAACCATGGCTCGTTGTTGATTTAAAACAGAAAGACCGAAATAAAGGTTTGCGCCATTTACCTTATTTTAATTTTGTTGTTGATCCTGATTTGCCAGTTGTGAGTTGTGTCCAGCCTGATGGCTTTCATCGCTTTGAGTTTATGCTGAAAAAAGGTCAAACCAAAGAATATATGGAGCAACCAGAAACAGTACGCATGTTGTTATCCAAATTTGTTAATCCTGATGATTTCGAAGTAAAGCGTAAATTGGTTTATACCTTTAATGCTTTAGTAGCTAATCAATGGCGTGATAAACGTGTACTTTTGGCAGGTGATGCAGCCCATATGACTCCGCAATTTATGGGACAGGGTGCGAGCTCAGGTATACGAGATGCGGGGAATCTAGGTTGGAAACTCAGTGCTGTATTAAATGGTCAGGCTGGAGATAAGTTATTAGATAGCTATGAAAGTGAACGTCGTGACCATGCTAAGGCAATGATACAAGGATCTGTTTTATTAAAAGATCTTGTTTCAATGACCAATCCTGTGATTGGGAAAATTCGAGATGGTGTAATCAAAGGCGTACTTGCGACCCCAAAACTAAAAGAGTGGGGACAAGAAGGGGGCTTCAAACCAAAACCCATTTACACCAAAGGTCAATATTTTGGTTTGGCACGTAAACATCGTTTAAGCCCTGAAGGTGGTTTATCTCCACAACCTATAGTCCGTGGTTTCGATGGGCGACCTGAACTTTTAGATTCTCTATTAGGTGAGCACTATTCTTTGATTGGATTATCAGTAGATCCAACAATTGGTTTATCAAATACGTCAAAACAAGTATTGAAGCAAATAGGCTGTAAATTTATTACTTTGTATCCATATTCTGATCGTCCACAAGGTCATATCAGCCGGAATTTAAATCCTGACGTGATTGAAGTTGAAGATATTGCTGGTGATATGGTCTGCTGGTTTAGAAAAGCGTGTAAAGCATCTCAGCCTATTGCTTTGTTACGGCCAGATAAATTTACCTTTGCTGTTGTGAACCAAGACCAAATTAATTCAACCATACAGCAGCTTAAGCATCAGCTGGATTTAACTACGGCTCAGCGTAAGTTACATGTAGTTAGTGAGGCAAGCGTATGAGCATGAATAATCAAGTACGTTTAGAGTCTGCGGCAATTGCATTACGAAATGCTAGACAGTCCAGACAGACAATAGAGCAAATATCACAGTCATATAAAATTTCGGGTTTAGATGAAGCCTATGCGGTAGCCAAAATTAATACCGATTTCAAAGTAAACCAAGGCGCCAGAATCATCGGTAAGAAAGTTGGTTTAACCTCTAAAGCAGTACAGCAGCAGTTAGGGGTTGATCAGCCAGATTTCGGGATTTTATTTGATGACATGGAGTTTCTTCATGAAGATGAGGTTCCAGTAAGCCATTTATTACAACCTAAAATTGAAGCGGAAATTGCTTTTATTGTTAGTCGTGATTTAAAGAGGCCAATTCCATCATGGGGAGAGTTTTTATCAACATTAGATTACGCATTACCTGCTTTAGAAATTGTTGATAGTGCGATTCATAACTGGAAAATCACTTTAGAAGATACGGTTGCTGATAATGCTTCTTGTGGTTTATTCGTTTTAGGTAATCAACCCATTGAAATCGGGACGTTCAATCTTGCAGAAGTAAAGATGGAACTTCTTCACAATAATAAAATTGCATCCGAAGGTAGTGGTGCTGCTTGCTTAGGACATCCTCTAAAGGCTGCTTGGTGGTTAGCTCGTACGATGTGTGAAAAAGGGATTGGTTTAAAAGCGGGAGAAGTTATTTTATCGGGTGCATTAGGGCCCATGGTAAATGTACAAGCTGGCGATAATGTGACTGCCTATATTGACCGCTTAGGTTCGGTTAGCTGCACGTTAATATAGGGAGATAACTTAATGAGCGAACAATCAAAAAACAAAATTAAGGCTGCGATTATTGGTAGTGGCAATATTGGCAGTGACTTAATGATCAAGATGTTACGTTACGGCGAGCATCTGGAAATTACTGCAATGGTTGGAATTGACCCTGATTCTGATGGGTTAGCCCGAGCTAAACGATTAGGAATTTCAACAACATTTGAAGGCGTAGAAGGGCTTATTAACTTGCCTGAGTTTAAAGATATTGAAATCATTTTTGATGCGACTTCAGCAAATGCACATATTAAAAATGATGCTTTACTAAGAAGTTATAAACCTAATATTCGCATGATCGATTTAACGCCAGCAGCAATAGGCCCCTATTGTGTTCCTGTTGTGAACCTCGAACAACATGTTAAGCAGCCAAACGTAAATATGGTGACCTGTGGTGGACAGGCGACTATACCTATTGTTGCCGCCGTATCTAAAGTTGCAAAAGTTCATTACGCTGAAATTGTTGCTTCTATTTCAAGTAAATCAGCAGGTCCTGGTACTAGAGCAAATATTGATGAGTTTACTGAAACAACATCAAAAGCATTAGAGACAGTAGGAGGAGCAGCTAAAGGAAAAGCAATCATTGTGCTAAATCCAGCTGAACCGCCATTATTGATGCGTGACACGGTATATGTTCTTTCTGAAAATGCGAGTCAAGTTGAAGTTGAAGAGTCAATTGAGCAAATCGTTGAGCAAGTTCAAAAATATGTGGGCGGATATCGATTAAAACAAAAAGTTCAGTTTGATGTAATCCCCGAAGAGTCACCTTTAAATATTCCTGGGCTTGGAAAGTTTTCAGGACTTAAAACCAGTGTTTTTCTAGAGGTTGAAGGAGCCGCGCATTATTTACCTGCTTATGCTGGGAATCTAGACATTATGACTTCAGCTGCTTTGGCAACAGGAGAAAAGATTGCAGAGTTTATTCAAATGAACAATACAGCTGCCGGAGTCTAAAATGATTACATCTTTAAAAAAGTTATATATATCTGATGTGACATTACGTGATGGTAGTCATGCAATCCGTCATCAATATTCAATTCAGAATGTACAAGAAATTGCTAAAGCCTTAGATCAGGCAAAAGTAGATAGTATTGAGATTGCCCATGGTGATGGGTTGCAAGGGTCAAGCTTTAATTATGGGTTTGGTGCGCACACAGATTTAGAGTGGATTGAAGCAGCAGCAGATGTACTTACGCATTCACAAATTGCGACTTTGCTGCTTCCTGGTATAGGTACCATCCATGATCTTAAGGCTGCTTATAACGCTGGTGCCCGCGTTGTTCGTGTGGCAACACACTGTACCGAAGCCGATATCTCCAAACAGCATATTGAATATGCTAGAGAGTTGGGCATGGATACTGTTGGTTTTTTAATGATGAGCCATATGACTACACCTGAAGCATTGGCGCAACAAGGCAAACTCATGGAATCTTACGGTGCCCAATGTATATATGTCGTAGATTCTGGTGGGGCTATGTCTATGAATGATATCCGTGCACGTTTTAGAGCCATGAAAGATATATTAGATCCTTCAACTGAAACAGGGATACATGCTCATCATAACTTAAGCTTAGGTGTCGCAAACTCAATTGTTGCTGTAGAAGAAGGCTGTGACCGTATTGATGCAAGTCTTGCTGGTATGGGAGCAGGCGCTGGTAATGCACCATTGGAAGTATTCATCGCTGCTGCTGAACGCTTGGGTTGGCATCATGGAACTGATTTATTCACATTGATGAATGCTGCTGATGAGTTGGTAAGACCATTACAGGATCGTCCTGTACGAGTTGACCGAGAAACACTTGCGCTAGGCTATGCAGGCGTCTATTCAAGTTTCTTACGCCATGCAGAAATTGCCTCTAAGCGTTATGGTTTAAGTACAGTTGATATCTTGGTGGAGTTGGGGCGTCGTCGTATGGTAGGAGGTCAAGAAGATATGATTGTCGATGTTGCCTTAGATCTATTAAAACAAAAACAAGAAGGATAAGAGCATGTCTTATTTAAAATTAAATGGAAAAGTTGCTTTAGTAACTGGTGCAAACTCAGGTATTGGGGCAGTCACTGCCAGAGAATTGGCGCTCCAAGGTTATCATGTTTTTTTGGCATGCCGATCTATCAACAAGGCGCAAACGGTAATTCAAGAAATTCAAAGTTTGACCTATGGTCAGGCAAAAGTTGAATTCATAGCGTTGGATTTAGCTGATCTAGATTCTGTACGTCGCTGCGCCCAAAGTTTTCTTACTCGTGATCTTCCTTTGCATTTATTAATAGCAAATGCTGGATTGGCGGGTCAGAAAGGTCTAACGCAATCAGGATTCGAATTAACGTTTGGTGTTTGTCATGTTGGTCACTTTCTTTTAACTAAATTATTGACTGAAAAATTAATTGAATCTAAACCAGCACGTGTCGTTGTGGTTGCTAGTAAAGCTCATCGACACGTTCAGAGTATTAATTTCAATGCGGTATTAAAACCTACTAATAGTTTTGGTGGTTTAAAAGAATACGCTGTAGCCAAACTTGCAAATATTCTTTTTGCAAAAGAACTGGGACGCCGTTTATATGGTACAGGCGTTACGGTTTATGCAGTACATCCGGGTGTTGTTTCAACAAATGTATGGAGAGCAATGCCACAACCGCTTGTTAAGCTCATTAGCCACTTTATGATTAGTCCTGAAGAAGGCGCGAAAACTACGCTTTACTGTGCAACTCAACCGCAAGTTGCTGGTGATACAGGTTTCTATTATGAAGACTGTAAAGTCAAAGTTTCTTCACATGCTGCTCAAAATATAAACTTAGCAAACGAGCTGTGGGAACAAAGTCTAAATTGGGTAGAACAATAATCTAAGTTAAGAATACAAGGATGTCTTCTTAATATGAACAGGAGAATAAAATGGATAACTTTATGCCCCCAGAAGAAAATTATGGCAAATGGGGACGTAATTTAGAACGATGGTATTTTGATCCAGTTTTTTTTAATTCAGATCAACTTGATATGTCCAAACCTGCGTTGTTTGTTGGAAATCATACGTTGTATGGTCTATTAGATGTTCCTCTTATTCTAGAACATCTAAGATTAGAACATGGTGTTCACTTACGGTCATTAGGTGACCGTATGCATTTTCATATCCCAATTTGGAGAGATATTTTAAAGAAAGGTGGAATGGTATTAGGTACACCAGAAAATTGTCATGCACTTATGTCAAGTGGGCAGTCTATTCTAGTTTTTCCAGGTGGTGCACGTGAGGTAATGCGACGCAAAGGAGAAAGCTATCAATTAATTTGGAAAAAGCGTACCGGTTTTGCACGTCTAGCGATAGAACATGGCTATGACATTATCCCATTTGCTTCTTTAGGAGCTGATGATTGTTTTGATATTGTTCTTGATGCGAATGATATACAAAATAATACTACGGCACAGAAACTACTTTCAAAATTAAAGCTAAATGAAAAATTAAGAGGTGGGGATATTCTGCCACCTATACCTACAGGTGTAGGTTACTTACCCATTCCTAAGCCTCAAAGATTCTATTTTAGCTTTGGAGAAAGAATTTCTACAGCTGAGGTTGCCCCTAATGAAAAAGATATATGGAATATAAGGGAACAGGTTGCTCACTCAATCGAAAAACAGATTCTTGATTTAAAGAATTATAGAGAGTCTGATAAAAATCAAAATTGGGGATGGCTGAGAAAGAAGCTTACAAAAAGTTTTAATGGGTAATAAAAACTGTATAATAATAGCCAAATCTGTTCAAATATTATTATTTTGTTTAAAGGGTCTTATACAGTGAGTTTATCTTCATCTCAGCAAAGAATCCATAAAACAGCTTTGAAACTTTTTGCTGAAAGTGGATCAACTAACATTAGTGTTTCTGAATTAGCCGCAGCTTCAGGTGTGGCTCGTGGCACAATCTATAATAATAAGTTATCGCCTGAAACTTTATTTGAAGATATTGCCTCACAACTTTCAGTTGAAATGAATGCCAGAATTATTAAAAGTTTTGGTAACGAAGAAGACCCAGCTATTCGTCTAGCTCAAGGTGTTCGCATGTATATTCGTCGGGCACATGAAGAACCTGATTGGGGGCGATTCATATGTCGTTTTGCATTTAGTTCAACTTCTTTAATGGCATTATGGACTGGTAGTGATTCACCGTTACCAGATGTCATAGCTGGATTGGAAAGTAAGCGATATACATTCCGTGAAGATCAGCTAATTTCTATTATGTCTTTGATTGCTGGTTCAGTTCTAACATCAATCTTTCTAGTGTTGGAAGGACATAAAACTTGGAGAGACTCTGGTACAGAAATAGCTGAATTATTACTTTGCGCACTTGGAATTAGCCGTGAAGAAGCTTTTCAAATTGCCCGAATGGAATTGCCACCTTTATTAGAGCTATAAATAATAGCCATTAAATTTTAGGGTGGGCTGAAAAATTAGCTCACTCACTAGGCATATTATTTTTAATGATCTGGTTAAATCTAAAGAATAGCTGTACGCACGTACTATATCAGTTTTTCTAAGCCTGTAAAGGGTATTTATAAAATATATTTATAAATTTCAATAAGATATAAAATATTCTGTGTGTTGAAATTTAGCCTAAGCAAATTAATAACTTTAATGCTCAAAAGGCGATTTAGGGAAAGAAATCTGTATCGCAGTAGCCAGTAGCCAAAAATGAAGCCCGTAAAGGTGGTAAGTAGCTTACGCATTCTAGCTAGGGCAAATTAAAAATGTAATGACATTTTGTAGAAGGCTGCCTAGAGTGTTTTTCTGGCTAAGATTAGAAATAGGGTTAGTCAGTTTAAATCGTTAAGCGCGCTAAGGGCTAGTAAGTTGCTTGAGCAACAGATACTAAGCTGTGAATTTACTGTAGTAAAGAATAAACGGCGTAGCAGCAACGTAGAGTAGCCAGAGCTTTATATATGGTAGGTTTCCAAATCTTCTATTTAACTTATGTTTACCTAAAATTTGATTCATAAATAAGATTATGTATAATAAGCAATAAATTTAATTACTTAGATAACTAAAATTCTAAATTATAACTTATTTGGTTCATGAACCTAGCTATGAATACATATTTTCCTACTAAAAAGACCTTAACAATAGACTCAGTTTGTCTGGAAGAGTGGTGGCAGGCCACATTTACTTAAAAAGATAACACTCAATTTAATGAAATTTATGCACGTATAGGTAATATAAATACTCAATGAATTTATCAAATGAACCCGACCAATCACTAAAGATAAAGCTTGAATATTATAGGTTGTAAGAAAGCATTAAATTTTATACATTCGTTCGAAAAAAATGTATGCGATTGATAAATTTTTATATTTTTATTATATTATTGAGCTGTAGAATGTAAAAAGTTAAAACTTTTTCACATATTCAAATGTGATATCTTCTAATTTTATATAAAATCAGTCAGTTTATTAAGCATTAATTAGCAAGATTATTTTTAAAGGTTCAAACGATGAGTAGTATAAAATCTCCTGTTCTTAGAAAATACGAAAAAAAGCTTATAGAGGTAAATGACCAGTTATGTTATTTTTTATTTTCTGATGCTGAATTAGAATTGAATATTACAAAGCTAAAAAAAACTGAAAACTTATTTACAACAGATGTTTTTTTTGAGAATAAATTTTCATCGAGATTACATATAAAAATTGATGATATACCTCTACATAGAAAAAAGGCATTTAATACATTGGTAGGTATTATTCATATTGCTTCCGTAGAGTATTTGTTAAATTATATTGAAGAAATTGAGAGTTATCATTCATTAGTTTATCCTACTGCATTTGATTCTATATCAAACGAAAAACCTGAAGAACAATTGTTACAAAAAATACAAAGTTGGTCTAAGAATATTGAAATAGAAATAATAAAAACAATTAAATATTTAAGATTGAGAAGAAATCATGTTACTCATTTAAGTGAGGATTTAAACGATGCTTTAAAGTCTATAATTAAAAATGAATCTAATCAATTAAACAAGTTTTGGAGAAACATGCCGACACAGCTTTATGATTTTTGCTTTACAAATCAAGAATGTTCTATTTTTACTGTAAATGAAATATTTGCACTTGTAAACTTAGTTAGAGTTTGTATGAGAAAAGTTGATGAAGTTATTACCTTTGGACTTGAATACAATAAAATTGCAAAATATGAGTTTAATCTCTTAAAAAAAAGAAAACTAAATCTAAATAATAATTCAAAAAATTTAAGAAAATTCAATAAATTTCTTAAGAATAAATATGGTGTTTAATTTAATATAAAAGAAGATGAATATTTATCTTTTTTTAATAATTAGTTTTTAATTACTTGTAATAAGGTTGTATTAAATAAATGTTAAAAAAATTAAAAATTCTACTTGATTCCGATGATAATTCGGCTGAATCGGAATTTAATATTTTAAAGAAATTTCAAGAAATTTTCACATGGCTTAATTCTTTAAATGCTGATGAATTTAGAATCAACCATTTTGAGCTTTCTGAACTTATGCACCAAGAAGGAAGTTCAATATGTTTACCTTTTTTATGCAAAATTATCATAGATAAATTGGATTTAATATCAAATATTATTACTTATGATGATAATAAAAAAAAAGTTAAAAAATTAAGTGATGATGAGTTTTTTAAATTTATTAAACATTGTATGTCTATGCAATCAAGTAATGAATTCAGAATTTTAGATTATAGACTTCCTAGCCCACTTACTTATTCTGCAGAAGTTATTCTAAAAACTATTAATGACTTACTTGATCATTTTGCATTAACACCATTAGAAGAAGAAAATCTTGCCAGTGATCTAGCAATATTAGGAATTTTTTTAGGGGTATCTCGTGAACTTAGTAAAAAAGAGGGTGTATTATACGAGACATATATGCAATGGGAATCTGTTCTAGAGCGTTTAAGTCGTGATGGATTTCAGCAATTAGCTCGTGATCATGCTGAAGAGGCTATCTATTGTTCTATATTTGATGGCCATGCAGAGTATGGGCATTATTGCCGATTTTCTCTAGCTTGTTTGCAATATAATCCAATAGATGCTGCAATTCATGGATGCTTACTTGTTAATAGCATTAGTTCCATTAGCAGTGTATCCAAATCATTTCAATTTAGATTACTAAACACCATCTTCATTTTTTTTCGAAACTTCAATTTCTTTGAATTGGCAGAAATAATTTTTTATAAAATCTTATCTATATGTGACTTAGAAGCTTATGATGAACAAAAGATACATATGGCCTATTTGAATTTATTACTAATTCAAGATCCCTATAGAGCACTTTTAAATGCTAATGAGTACTCTAAAAAAAATCTTGACAAAATTAAGTTTTTTGGTGATGCATCTGCTGTACCTTGGCTAGCGTTGTTGTGCAATTTGAGAATATTATGTTCCAAAGATTTTCCTAGTTGTGATGGTTTGATTACTTTAGAAAAGCACATTGAAAAAACTTTAGGGGATGAGCAAATAAACTCTATCCGAGGTATGTCTTTGCCAGATAGAAAAAATACAAAAAATATTCTAATTAATGCATTTGACAAGTTACATTTGACCAGAAATAAAAGCGATCATATTCATGAGGTCAGACGTATTCAAGTAATAGCAACACGCTTACTGGAAACTTCATTAGAGTCTGGTGATATAGAAGGTATTATTTTAGCTCATCGAGCTATGTCAGATGGTAGCATGGCATTTGAGCTTAGTAAGGGACTTCCTTTTAAACAATTAATTCGCCATGATTCAGAAACCTTAAGTAAATTCAAAGGTAAAAATTCTCAATATTTTCATGAATTAAAAACAATTCTACAACAACGTCAAAACTATCGTTATCTTTGGTTAGGTTTTTTAAATCAAGAACTATACTTTATATTACATGATGAAGGAGAGTTTATCGCTCAAGGAATTATTCCTAACTTAAAAAAGATAGAAATTCTTAAATGGTTAAATGAATCCTTACCTGATTTTGGCTTTATAGATAGTCCTAAAATAAATAATCCATTTATAACTCGTGAGGATATTTGGTTGGATGAAAGTAAAAATATACGAGAACATTTACCGAAATTATATATTCCAAAAACTGATAAACACACAATTGTATTTTGTGATACTGATATGGCTTGTTTTCCTCACAATCTGTTATTAGAACCTACTGACTCTAAGTCTAATCAAGCTATATGCAATCCACTTTCTTTAGATAATTATCTGAATTACAATAAATTAAATATAAATATTTCTAAAATATCAGTTTGGGCTCCTTTAATAGAAAATGATACAGCAATTTTACTTGCTCATGGTCGTTTAATGCAGCATATTAAGAGTGAAGAAGTTATCCTATCAGAAGAGCTTATACCAGAGTTTAAACATCAAACAGATTTGAAAGTTTTTATTTGTCATGGTGGTCGTGCTCGAAATGGAGGATTCACTGGCTTATATCCTAGCGATGATAAAAAATATACTTCTTCTTCAATTCTTGGAAATGGTAAAGTAGCTATTCTATTTGTATGTCATGGTGGGCATATTCATTCGGATATTTATGCAAAAAGCTTTCAAACTTTAACGAAAAATCTTTTATTGGCAGGGTATGAAACTGTGATTGCACCAGCATGGAGTTTAAATGTAGTAATTCCAGGACCTTGGCTGGAAGAATTTCTAAATAGCTTGAAATTAGGATCAAATATTATTGATGCTAGTTTACAAGCAAACAATAAGATTAAAGAAATTTACCCAGTTGAAAGTGCCTGGGCTGCAATGCATGTATTTGGAAATCCTAATATCGCTATAGCTCTTTAATTTTGTTTTTCTTTGGGCATGGATAGGCTACTTCAAATTATGAAGCTAGCTTATATTAAGAAAATTTAGAAGATCCATAAAAGGGGTGTTTAATACCCCTGATCTTGGCAATATTGTCTAAAAGCCAAGCCATTGCATAGTTTTAATTTAAGGACATTTTCAAATTGATTGTAGCCAAAAGCTTCTTGGTTTAATCGGATAGTTGCTCTGGCGCTATTCAGGGCATTATCAAGACTTTGTGTTGTTAGCGATCCTCGAATTGTATTATAGAATTCTGAAATAATTTTAAATGATGCCTGTTTATATCTCTCCAAAAGATGAAGGTTTCGAAAATGACTTTCGATAACATTAAATAAATATGGTGGTATTAAAGAATTAGAATTATCTAAGCGAAAACTAACATAAAATGTACTATTTACATAGTTGACTATTGCAAATAAAAACTGAACTGATGGCAATTGATGTAAGTAAGTATTTAAACACTCAAATACACTATGTTGTGACATCCATATTTATTTTCAAAAGCCTCACTTTTGGCTATGAATGCAGGCTGATTTTGTAAACTATAATTAGCAAGAAAAATATTACCCTGTTTTACAGAGAGAACTTTTGATGTAAAACTAAATAACCCATAACATCCGGTAAAGTAATGACACTGTTCATTGTGCTTATCGAAGTCATTCATATCATAGTCAAAGGCGCACGATAGTTGAGCAACAATATTTTTTTGATGACTAATCCATTTGCATAATTCAAAAGGTTAAATTCACCATTATATTGGCTAATCACATCTTCAATACTTTTAATCACTTCTTTAAAATCCAAATTTAGCTTTAAAACTCTCAATCTTCGTATGTTCAGCTGTATTTAAGGAGAAGGAATGCAATAAGTTTAAGTAAGCTTGTTTAATATTATTTTCACTGATTAAAATTATCTCTCTATCATTTGTATTACTCTTAAGTCTAAGTAAAACACTTAAAAAAGTACTAATTAAAAAATCATCTGTAAAAGTGGTTTCAGAATTTAATTCCATCAATGCTTTATATTTCTTCCATAGGTTTTTATGGGCAAGGGATAGCTGAGTAGTAGGATGTAACCTTAACTCAAGTCTCAGTCCTGAAGTTAATAGATATGTCGAAATAATATAATAACTATCAAAATTATAAATTTGTTCTAATATATGATTTGTAATATTAGACAGTACATCAGTATCTAATTCATAAAGGTTAAGATATCTAAGAAAGACTAGAGAGTTTCGCAATTTTATAGCTTGTTCATCTTCAGATGATAAGTAATAATCAATTACTTTTGATAAAGGAGATGATCGATATTCATTGAGTAAAGTTCTATCTTCAAGCACATAGGCCATATAACGATGAACATCCTTTGCTGAAAAGGTGACTCCCTTAAAGTCTAAGATAAAAAATTCTGATATTTTCTCTACAAATATAGATTTAGTTATTGTATTATTTTCATACAAGTATGAGATAATATTAAATATATTGCCAGAATTTAAATCTTTAATTTTTTCTTTTAGCAAAATATAAAGTATTTTATCTTCAGTAAAAATAAATGAAGGTACATCTTTTAATGATTCTAGATACTCTAAAAATTCATCCTCTTCTATTAACGTTAATTTATCTATATTACTTTGAATTGAAAGCCAAATCTTATCGGCCTGCTCACTGAAAAGCTGCATCTTATCGTGAGCTATACTTTTAATTCTATTAAAAACAGATCTTAAAAGCGTAAACCTAGGTAGCTCTTTTAGAAAAATATCTAGTAAATCAAGTTGATTAAGTAACAATAAGTTTGTCTCATCCAAAACAATATATCCTGAGCTATTTTCAATGAAAGCTTTAATTTCTTTTTCATTATTATTAACTGGATTATGGATAATTTTGTAATCTAAATGTTTTTCAGATTTATCACAAGCATTATGCCATGCTTGAAAAATATTGGCTGTATTCTGTAAAATTTTTTGTCTAAAAGCAAAAGGAAAATGATATTCACCATTTCTAATTTTTTTAATAATTTCATTTATTTGATCAAAATGAGCCTGATCCCGTCCTGTCAATTTATTCAAAAATGCTATCAATTCTTCTCCAGTTGCATTCTTTGGAAAGATTGCTGATCTAAAAATTGTAGACTCGGGAAATTGCTTAAAGTATTTATGCTGTCGATCTTTAAAATCATTGATATAAATTTCATGTACAGGCTTATGAGAACCTCTAAGCATAATACAAGTCATAAATACAGCTAAATAATTACCTTCTTGATAATAATCATTTTGATCTACATAAGTACCTAAGCTGAAAATAGCATTTTGAAGTTCGATAGCATATTTAGAATTGCTTTTATATATATTAATGATTTGAAAAAGTAGTTTAACTTTTTCAAATTTACTTTTTATATTGGGTAAAAGCCCTACCATCTGTTTAATGATTTTCTGACCAAGTCCCATTCTCAAGCACAGTTCTATATAGAACTTTTTATCTTCATCATCTAAATTCTGATTGTTTAGCATTTGATGGATTTGGTTACTAGCCAATCCGATAAGTCCTAAATTGAATTGAGCACCAATCTTAATCAAATTCCACTTGCCGATACTTAAACCTTTTTTGATATTTTTCTCAGCGATCTGAATAGTTCTAGGCCAATTTTTCACTATAAATAAGGCTTGGCATAAACCTAAATATTTCTGATTTGACAGCTCTTGAGATTCTAAAATTTTCTCTGCAACATCAATATATTCTAAAGCAGTTTCTTGACTTTCTGGTTGAATGAATATTATTAATTGTTCTGCAAGTATCTTTGGTTTGTGTAAGGCTAGGTAAGTTTGATATAGCTCTTTAAGAGCTTCGTTAGAATAGTTTTGATTTAGATGTGATGATCTAATAAACTTTTGAAGGGCCAAGGCTGCTTCTGCATCCGGCATCTCCTCTACAATTTTTTGGTATTTTTCTGCAAGGTTAATGTTTAATAACTCAGATGCGATACCACTAGCCATAATAAATAATTGAATAGCTGAGTTCCCACATGTGCTTATGATTTCTTGTTCATGACGAGCTAGGAAGTCTAAAGCTTCTTGATGCCTACTTTCTTTAAATAAACATATTATAAGCATGGCTTTTTCTTCAGCATCTAGCTCTTTAAGTTGTTCAATTAAAACAAGAGCCTCTGAAAAATTATGGTAATCATATTGAATTCGACTAGCTTGTCTTAGGACAGATTTAGTGGGTCTCGAATGAAGAAGTGGTTCCAAATAAGAAAATAAATGATTGGACTTATTAAAATACCCGTAAATAAATGGACTTAACGATAAGATTGGCTCAATATCGAATTTATAATTTAAATTTTTATTGATTTCCCAAGCCTTTTCTATCGCATTAAAAGCACTAGTCATTAAACCTATATCAAAGTCTGGAAATCCCTCTAAAGGAAAAGGTGTGTTATAGATAGACTCTTTTCCAGTTGCCCGATGAAAGTATCTTTGGGCAGCTAAGGATTGATAGAGGAATTTATCTTCATCAGAATCTAAATCAGTTTGGACATAAGTAGCGATGATCTGATCTGCTTCGTCATAAAGCTCACCATTCATACATATAAGTAACTGTCTCATGACTTTTTCAGGTTGCTTTTCTTTAAAATAACTAAGGGCCTCTTGTTTTTTCCCCATTAAAGTCATTGCGATTGCACGTATTAGATGAGCATTGTGGTTATCATTTAGAGGTAAACTCAAAATTTCTTCTAATTGTTCGTTGCTAAGATCTAGATAACGAATCTTATTTAATAAGTAAGTATATAAATAGCGATTATTTACTTTAAAACTGTCAGCTTTCTCAAATTGTTCCAGAGCTTCTTCATATTTATCTTCAAAAATGGCAACATTTCCAAGTTGAAGGTGAAATTCTGCAAGTTCGTGTATTGAAAAATCAATACTTTTAGGTTGTAACTTAATTAGTAGATCTTTTGCTTCTTTGATTTTATTATTATCAAAATATCCAGCACAAATTTTAAGCTGACTTGCTACAGCACCTTCAGGATCATTAATCCAAGGCTCTAGGTTGTCTGTAGCCATACTTTCTAAATAAATGGGCTTAGTTTTTATTTTTTCAGAAATTAGTTCTAAGTTCTCTAATACAGGCTTTTTAAGATCCTTAAGTGTAGATTTTAACTTGTCAGTCGCTTTTTTTTCTTCATAACGACTTTTTAAAAAATCATAGATATCCAGTTTTCTGTCTATCTTGTTTGATATTGGAATTGAGACTGTAAAATACTTTTGTTGATCTAAGTCTACTTTCTGCTCTTTAAACCAGTTAGTGTCTAGCCATTGATAATAAATCGGGATTTTATTAGGTTCATCCTCATATTGAGCTTCATTTTGTAGATCAACAATAATCACCATCACTACAGGATCTTGTTTTAAATAAAAATTAAGTGTTTTAGTTTTAAATTGATGCTTGATATAGAGCTCATCTGAACTATACGAAGGTGATTCCGTTCCTTTTAATTGTAAATAGAAAGAATATTCCACTTCGCCTTGAGGATTTTTAACTTGAAATACATAATCAATGCCAAAATCAGTATCACCGTCTTGTTCTTTAGGTATCCAAGAGCGGGGTTTTTTATATCCAAAGATGTCCTTTGCTATGCGCCCAATTTCTTGACTTTTTCCTTCCGTTGGTAAGTTATCACTCATGATGGAACCATACTAGAAATTATATTTAATAATCTGATTATAAGCATTTTTTTTATTTTTACTAAGTGTTACATGCAGTTTAAAATTGTTGAAAACTTTAAAATTGATACGCTTGACCAATTTGTCAGCAATGAACTTTTCCCAAGCTGGAAAGATGAAGGTAGGCACCTTAATGCTTTTGTTCCTGAATATAAGACTTTAATAAGATTAACGGGTATTCAAAAAAAAAAATAACATACTAAAATATATGATTAAATTGATAACTAAACATGCTTTACTATTGTAAATAAGGTGCTTAATGACCATCCAATGGAATAAAATAAGAACTTTTAATGGTTCACAAAATAATGCTTTTGAAGAGTTGGTTTGTCAGTTAGCTAATTCGGAATCAATTGAAAGAAAAATAAATTTTATTCGAGTAGCAGCACCAGATGGTGGAATAGAATCTTTTGCCCAATTAGAAAATGGCGAATACTACGGATGGCAAGCAAAATTTTTTATAAACTCCTTTAGTACTTCACAATGGCAACAGATAGAGGAGTCTTTTAAAGAAGCATTAAAAAACTATCCTACTTTATGTAAATATTATATTTGTTGTCCAATAGATCGTAATAATGCTGGAGTGGAGGGAAGAAATTCATTCCTTAAAAAATGGGAGTCATATACAAAAAAATGGAGTGAACAAGCTAGTATACTCGGTCGTAATATTACTTTTGAATATTGGGGAAGTTATGAATTAGTAGAACGATTATCACAAGAAAAAAATATCGGGAAATTAAAATTTTGGTTTTCTGAGCATGAATTTACGGATGATTGGTTTAAAAATCATAATCAAACTGCTTTAGCAAATCTTGGACATCGCTATACCCCTGAAATAAATGTCGATCTCCCTATATCTATAAATCTTGAAGCACTTACAAGAACTAAAGCATTTAAAGAAAGATTTACAAATACATGTCATAAGTTGTTAGTCCAGCTAGACGAAACTTCTCTTAAAATTAAAAATGAAATTTCAATTTATGAAAGTCTTAACTCACTTATACCTGAGCTGAGAAGAGAATTAGATCTTAATCAATACGATCTACTAAGAACAATCCCGAGCAGTTATTTGAAAAAAAATATTGAATATTCTGTAAAAATTATAGCTGATAAAAGGGAATTGCTCTGGGATAAAAAAGAACGTGAGGATTCTGAGTCTTATCTATTAAACAACTTAAATAAAGCATTTGAAGTACTTCTAAACTTAAAATCAGAAATTTCTTCTTCAGCCATTGAGCTTTTTAATGGAAAAAAATTACTTTTATCTGGCGAGGCTGGGCAAGGCAAGTCGCATCTTTTAGGAGATTTTATTCATTCTAAAGAAAAACAAAATGGTCATTTATTTTTATTAGGGCAAGATTTTACTGAAAAATCCAATATTTGGTATCAGATTTTAAATAAAAATTTAAGAATAAATTTACTTGAAAAAGAGTTTTTATCCACTCTTGATTCTATTGCTGAATTAAATAATGAACGTTTTGTAATTGTTATCGATGCTTTAAATGAAGGGGAAGGCCGAATATTATGGGCTGACTCACTTAACGGATTCCTTAAGCTAATTTCTCAATACCAAAGAATTGGTTTAGTAATATCAATTAGAGACACCTATAAGGATCAGATTTGCTCTAAACTTACAGATGACTCTTCGGAATTGATTTATGAAATTCAGCATCAAGGATTTCATGAAATAGAGTTCGATGCATGTAGAATTTTCTTTGAATACTATAATATTCAAACTCCAAGTATACCTCTGCTTAATCCAGAGTTTTCTAATCCTTTATATCTTAAATTATTCTGTCAGAGTCTAAAAATTCAAAATCTGAATACTATTCCAAAAGGCTTTAATGGTATTTTTAATATAATAGATTGCTATATTAACGGAATTAATCAGGTCATAGCCGAAAAACTTGATGTTGAGGCTTCACTAAGGCTAGTCAATGCTGCCCTTGCTATCATAGTAGAAAACCAGCTTGATCAGGGGTCTAGCTCACTTTCTTTTATATCAATGAGAAGAAAAATTGCAAAAATTTTAAGTGACGATATTTCTGATCATCAAGCAAAACAATTTTTAGATCTTATGATTAGAGAAGGAATATTGTCTAAAAATCTTTATCATGGTCATAATGATGAAATTGTTTATTTCACTTATGAACGTATGGGTGACTATATCAGTGTTGAATATCTATTAAATAAATATGAGAACTTTTCTGAATTTCTCAATTGGATGCAATCAAGCAACAATGATTTATTAGATTTAGATAATTTTCATTATAACAAAGGCTTATGGCAAGCTTTAAGTGTCCTCTCTCCAGTAAAATATAATGTTGAATTGTTTGATTATATAAAAGTCACAGACTACCTATTAGAGGATTTTAAAAATTTAATTATCGAAAGTTTAGTCTGGCGGGATCCATTTCAAATTAAAACCCACGATATTTTTAATTTTCTGAAAAATGAACCTCTAAGTAATAAAAATTGGTATTGTTTTTTTAATATGTTATATCAAGTTATTGCAGAAGAAGAACATCCTTTGAATGGAATTTACCTCCATAAATTTCTTAAAGAATACTCATTGGCTGACCGGGATTCTTTTTGGACTGTTTTGATTAATAAAAGTCTCTATTTTATTCCTGCAATAGAAAGACTAGTTAAATGGTGCCTTACTAATCGAAATAATAGGTTAATTAGTCAAAATTCGTTGTTAAATGTTGCGATAGGGATCTCATGGTTGCTCACAACTACTGACATACATTTAAGAAATGAAGTGACCAACGCGTTATCTACTATTCTTATTAATAGAATTGATGTATCCATAAAGTTAATTAATCTTTTTTATGATACAAATGATCCATACATTTTAGAACGGGTTCTATTAGCAATTTATAGTTCTATACTAAGTTCAAATGAGTTAGATAGACTATCCGAACTTGCGCGAGAAATAGATAAGCTAATATTTCAAATAAAAGAAGAAAAAGAAATTTATCCAAATGTTTTAATCAGGGATTATGCAAAAAATATTATTCAATATCACATGTATAAAAATAAAGTTAACTATACCCAACGTGAAATAGATGCAATAAACGAGAGAATCACACCGCCTTACAATAGTAAACTTCCTAAAAAATTTCCTACTATTCAAGAAATTGATGAAATATATAAACGTAATGAGGAAGCTTCAGATTTTAAGGATTATTATTACTCAGCTAATCGTATTCTAAGATCAATGACAACAGAATACGGTAGAGGTATATGTGGTTATGGTGACTTCGGAAGATATACTTTCGAATCTAAATTTTATCGCTGGAAAAAAATCATTGATGTAGATTTGTTAAGTAATTATGCATGTCAATTAATTTTCGATAAATATGGATATGATGTTGAAAAACATGGGGAATTTGATAGAAATATAAGATATAACTCGAGATATGACAATGATATAGAACGAATTGGTAAAAAATATCAATGGTTAGCTTTATTTGAAGTTTTGGCACAGGTCATTGATTCTCATCAATGTTCTAGTAATTATTGGAATGATGATGGTAGTAGAATATGGCTTAAATATATTAATGATTTGCATGTTAGAGAGATTGATCCAACATTTTACATAAATAAAGGAAATAATAATTACCCTGAATACGCTAATGGAATCCCCGAAATTGAATTTCAAAATTGGGACGGTGATTTATCAACTTGGGCGACGAGCCACGATATTCCTTCTATAAATCCTATGATAGAATTTGAACTAGATGGAGAAGAATGGTTGGTTTTAGAGCGTAATTTAGATTTTATAGAACCTGGTAAGTTTGGAGCTTACGAAGATAAAAATAAGAAAAATTTGTGGATACAAATTAAAAGTTATTTTATTCCAAAATCAAATTATCCAAAAGCAATTAACTGGCTTAAAAAACAGCATTTCATGGGACAGTGGATGCCAGAATCGAATACATTCAATAATCTATTTTGCAAAGAATATTATTGGAACGAAGCTTATTTTGAACAGCTAAATGGAAATGAATGGGAATATTTAGAGAAATGGGGGGAAAAAGTACCTCATAATGTAAAGGTTATGTCTACAGCCGAAAGACATTCATGGGAATCACGTATAGAAAAAAATGGATATAGCTTTTTAGCGCCTTGTAATTTGTTAGTTGAAAAACTATCAATCAACTATTCAGATACTTTAGGATATTGGCAAGATAATGAAGGTAAAATCATAGCGTTTGATCCTTCAGCAACTATTTCTACTTACAGTAAAAATGTCTTGGCTATAAGGAAAGCTGATTTAATAAACTTTCTTGATGAAAATAATTTAAAAATCTTTTGGACCGTTTTAGGTTCGAAATGGTATATGGGATCGCTATATGGTAATGATGATGTACCACATCAGAGGGTAGAGTTTTCGAGTCTAATTGAGCTCTATCGCGGAAATTTAAAAGGTGAACCAAAAATTTTTTTTCAAGATTTTAAAAAAGAAGGGAACAGTAATTATGATGAAGCAAGCATTGAGACTGACACTTTATACACATTGTTATACCCGAAAGAGTTATAAGAATACTAATATTCTATTCATTATTAATAATAACTAAATGTCATGTATTTATAGTTTAAATAATTATATCCTTATGTAGATTTGATAATTTATTAAGGATTCTCTTATTGAAAGAGGATTCTTAATAATTTTTTATTATTTATAATGTAACACCAACTTTTAAGCCAGCTATTACAGCATCTTCAGTTTCTTTAATGCTCCTAGATTTTCTATATATTGAATATTGGGGCGTATAATAATTTCATTTTGCAAGTTTGTACCGTAAAAAAACATTAATTTTTTGTAGATTATAATCTTTCTTATACCGGCATCCTCTGAAGAATAGGTAATAAATTTCAAAATTTAAGAAATCTTTGAAACAAGAACCTATTTCTTCACCATATTCTGCTTGGAAAGTTTTGCTGCAAGTTTCCTTAGTATTATAAGATTTTTTTCATAATGTTTATTACGCCCCTTTAATAGATTTGTAAATCGTTGCTGAAACAAGCACTCCTCTAATAGATTTTTTTGCTTATTGGCAATTTTTCTCGCTTCTGAATATAGCCATAATGCATTATCAAGAGGATCTTTACGTTTAACTCTTTCATCTTGAACTATCCAATTCTTCACATACTTCATAGCAATAGATAAATCCTGTTCTATTAGACTTCTAAGTACATTTAAATCGTAACTCTCTAGTTTGGTTTGTTCGTACATCTTATGATCTAAACGTAATACTTGCTCATTTCGCTCTTTGGCGTATTGCCATCCTTTAGGCAATGGATCGGGTGGAACAAAATCCTCTTGTTCTGTTAATTTTACTGTCCCTTTATCAATAACTTTATTAATTATTGCAACCTTTGCGAATTCTTTTTCATGTGGATAGTCCTTCAAATACTGGTCAAAAATTATTTGCGCTTGTTCTTTTCTGTTAGCAGCAATTAAAGCCCTTACTGTTTTTTCGAGTAATTGGACATTCCCCAGAGGATGTAGGGCAAGTAACTCAGCCAATAGCCCATTTTCAATAATAGTATTTGCAAATAATTTATGGTATTTCAATGCTTCTAGAAATAAATTAGCTTTTTCATTTATATCATTGGCTAGTTCAGCATCCAACTCAACTTTCCTTAGTTTCGCCTCAATTTCATTTCGAATATTTAAAGCCTTTATATTTAGGCTTCGATTCATGTTTTGTCGATTTACTAGCTGATCTCCATATTTTGAAAGTAATTTTTCTTCCTCATTCAATGCCTGAGTTTCTGATAAGTTATCGAGTACAATTCGAATGTTGTATTGATTATTTAAGTATTTATCAACATACAGACCCCAATTCAAATCTCTTCCTTTTCGCCAAGCTCTATCGCCAGATCCCTTACCAACATAAAATACATTACCTGATAATGTTTCATGTACATAAACATAATATTTATTGGTCATTATTTTTCCCTCGAATTGATGTCTATTTTTTATTAATTTAACCTTACTATTATTTATCGTCTGCTTGCATAACCGCTACTTTGTATGACTGTAGAAGCTCTTAAAGTAAGTGGATCATTCATTAACGATATAATTAGAAAAAAGTATTAGATATACGAAAAAATATATAGAAAATAATAACTAAAATCAAAAGGAATATATAGAACACTCTTTATTATTTTGCCTTAAAAAACAGATTTAACTCTATCTAAAGTTATTGTGCGTTGAGCTGTATCTTTTGCCTGAAATACTTTTCCACCAAAGCCTTTAGCACGAACATTTTCTCCTTTACGATATTTACCTGTAAGCATTTCTCACGAATGCTTAATAACAAGATTCTCAAAATGTAAAGATAGTTGAAGTTGCTAGCAACATAAGTCAAAAAGTATACCTTTTAGGATTAGAGGGTGAGGTGAATTTTGCAATTGAGATATTTTGGCTCATGTTTGCATATCCCTAGGACTTTTTAATTGATCTGTTGAGATAAGTTTTCCGATGACTTAAAGGATTTCTAAAGCGAGGGGAATACTCTCTTGCTGACCGAATTGACGGTAGGCGTAACCAATCCCGTTTGCCTCTATAAATTGAGTAGGTACTGTTACATGTGCATAAATACTCATTATAAAATAATTATTTAAAATAAAGGCCTATCAAATAAATCGGCCTTTATTTAACTAACGACTTTTAATCCTGATAGTTGGGATAATCGATATAACCTTCAGCTCCGCCACCATATAAAGTCGCAGGGTTTAATGAGGTAAGAGGATGTTCTTGTTTTAGACGCTCAACGAGATCAGGATTACTGATAAATGCTTTACCAAAGGCAAAAAGATCAGCTTGATTAGCATTTAAATGTTCAGTTGCTAATTTAGCATCATAGCCATTGTTTGCTAAATAGGTGTGTTTAAATCGATCACGAATTGACTGATAATTAAATTCGGCATTATCACGAGGACCACCAGTTGCACCTTCAACAACATGCAGATATACAATTCCTAACTGATCCAATTGATCCACAATATAATCATATTGAGGTTGAGGATTGCTAATACTAATGCCATTGGCTGGGGATACTGGTGAGATACGTACACCGGTACGATCTGCCCCAATCTCTTTAACGATTGCTTCAGTAACTTCAAGTAATAAACGTGCCCGATTTTCGATTGAACCACCATACATATCAGTACGCTGGTTTGCACCATCTTTTATAAATTGTTCAAGTAAGTATCCATTGGCTCCATGAATTTCGACACCATCAAAACCTGCCTTGATTGCATTTGCTGCGGATTGACGGAAATCCTCAATAATTTGAGGAATTTCTTCAAGTTCCAGAGCTCTTGGTTCGGAAACATCAGCGAAACTGTTATTTACGAAAGTTTTTACTTCAGCGCGAATTGCAGATGGAGCAACTGGTGCAGCACCGTTAGGTTGTAAATCTACATGTGATATACGTCCTACATGCCATAATTGAACAAAAATTTTGCCGCCTTTTGCATGTACGGCATCAGTAACTTTACGCCATGCTTCGATTTGTTCAGGTGTATAAATTCCAGGTGTGTCCTGATAACCTTGTGCTTGTGCTGAAACTTGAGTTGCTTCTGTAATAATCAGCCCAGACGTAGCACGTTGTGCGTAATAAGTTGTAGCAAACTCACTGGGCACTAGTCCAATTCCAGCACGATTACGTGTTAATGGCGCCATCACAATACGATTTGAAAGTGTTAATGAACCCAGTGTATAAGGTTCAAAAAGTGATTTAACTGTCATGTCTTACCTCTATGCTATGTAATAAATTTAAGAAACTGTTGATGTCCAGATTCGAAACCATTAGGTTATGAATTAGATGTATTTTCGTGTTACCGTTTCGCATCAAAAATGAGGCAGGTTGTCGATGCATGTGCATATAACTTTCCATCGGGTCCTACAATGCGCCCCTCTGCTGTCGCTGTCTGTCTTCCGACATGAATAACTTTACCTTCAGCACGAACTAGAGGTGTTGTATCATTCAATGCACGCACCATATTTACTTTGATTTCTAAGGTTGTATATGCTTTACCAGCAGGCAATTGGGTATGAATGGCACAGGCAACCGCAGAGTCCAGTAATGTACAGAACCAACCACCGTGCACAGTCCCTAAAGGATTGTAATGTTTTCTTTGAGGTCGTCCCTGAAAAATGGCAATACCTGATTCCATATGAATAGGGATATAGTCCAGTGTTTCGCCAATTGGTGGCTGTGGGAGTTCTCCTGAAAAAATGGCATTAAAAATCTCCATACCCGAACGGTTTGCTAACTCTGATGGAGAAATGGCATCAGGATGTGATAAATGAGTACGGATTCTACGTTCATCCTCTTCCCACTTTGAAATAATCTCTTCAATACTCATCTTTAAAAATCCTTATAAAATTATATTTGGGTTATTGATTAAATATTGAGGGGTAAATCATGCAGGCGTTAACGGCGTAATTAGTTCACCTTGATATATGGGGATTCTCTCTGCAAGTGAAGGAATGTTACTTACAGCATCCAATTGAGCGATATGTTGATTTGATAACAGCACATTGACTGCATTTAAATTACTTTGAAGTTGAGTTAATGACTTAGGTCCAATTATTGGTACGGTACCATGTGTACTTGCCCAAGCAATCGCAACTTGATCAGCGGAAATACCTATTTCATTTGAAATTTTAAGTACGGTATCTAAAATATTCGTGCGTTGAGCTGTATTTTCTGATTGAAAGACTTTTCCACCAAAGCCTTCAGCACGACCAGTTTCTCCTTTGCGATATTTCCCTGTAAGCATTCCTCCGCCTAAAGGTGACCAAGTTACCATCCCTAGTTCTAAGGCTTTAGATGCAGGAATTAAATCTGTTTCGGGTTCTCTATAAACTAAGCTATGTTGAAACTGAACAGCTGCAATTGGTACTGTATTTTTGAGTTCAGCTAGTGTTACTGCACGGGATACTCTCCAAGCTGGAAAGTTAGATAGCCCTGCATAAAGTATTTTGCCAGCACGAGATAAATCTTCCAGACCTCTTAGAATTTCTTCACTTGGGGTCATATTGTCAGGGTGGTGTACCCAATAAATATCAATGTAATCGGTTTTTAATCTACGTAAACTTTGTTCAACTGAATAGAACATTGCTTTGCGACTATTTCCTTTGTGAAATTGGTTTGCATCAGGTGAGGCCCCACTAGAAAATTTTGTTGCTAAAACAACTTCATTACGAATGCCTTGTAGCAAGTCTCCCAAAATCTGTTCAGATTGACCAAATTGGTAAACATCAGCAGTATCAATAAAGTTTCCACCAGCATTCAAATATTGATCTAATATTGATTTTGATTCTTCAATAGAGGCGCCATAACCCCAGCCAGTACCAAAATTTCCTGTTCCCAATGCAATCTGAGAAACATTTAATCCTGTTTTTCCAAATACTAGATTTTTCATTTTAAAGTTCTCTACTATCATGCAATGTTTACAACGACTTTACCTTTAGTGCGTCCAGTATTTACGTATTGAAGTGCTTCATTAATTTGTGAGAAAGCATATTCAGTATCTACAACTGGTTTAATTTTTCCTGCTTCAACTAGTTCAGATATTTGAGAGAGCTGATGACCATTTGGCTTCATAAATAAAAATGAATATGTAACTCCGCGTTTTTTCGCTTTATTACGAATTGACCAGCTTAAAAGTGGAATAATAAATTTTAAGAACCAATTTGCATTAATTGCTTCAGCAAAAGCATGATCTGGCGGACCTGAAATACTAATTACACGACCACCACGTTTAAGAACATTTAATGATTTTTCTAAAATCTTTCCGCCTTGAGTATCTAAAACAAGGTCGAAATTTTTTATTTCATTTTCAAAATCAGTTGTTTTATAGTCAATAACAATATCTGCGCCAAGTTCTCTAACCCAACGAAAATTTTTACCACTTGTTGTTGTTGCGACCGTAGCTCCTAAATGCTTTGCAAGTTGAATCGCTATTGTTCCGACACCGCCTGAACCTGCATGAATAAGTACTTTTTGTCCTGGTTGAATTTTGGCAATTTCAACTAGTGCTTGCCATGCAGTTAAAGATACAAGGGGTAGGGATGCTGAAGATCCCATAGACAAATTTTTAGGTTTTAGAGAAAGAGAGGATTCTTCGACAAGAGTGTATTCAGCAAAAGCTCCACTAAGATCAGTTCTCGCATAAACTTCATCTCCTACTTTAAAACTAGTAACATTTTCACCTATTTGAACGACTGTACCTGCAAAGTCATTACCTAAAATAAAGGGAAATTTAAGTGGAAGAATTGCTTTAAATTCACCTTCAACTACTCTTAAATCCAGTGGGTTGATACTCGTTGCATGAATCTTAACGAGTACAGTATTTTCTTTAATTGATGGTTTGGGTTGTTCACCTATTTGTACATCATTAATAGTGCCATAGCGACTAATGTAGGCTGCTTTCATTTGAAACCTCTATTTCTCGAAATTATTTTTAAAGTTTTATAGGCTTGAATGTGTTCTAAACTTTCAAGCTACGATGCGTTAATTTGTCAAATATCTTTGCAGGTGCAAATCGTCTTAAAGCTTTTAAGTTTTTTGCAGTTTTTCCTGCTGTGTAGCGTGGTACGACCTGTTGGCTTTGAATCACAGCTAAAATTGTATTGGCAACTACACTTGGGTCATCTGACTTATTAATTGAATTAATCATTTGTTTATGTAGCTTTTCACGAGTTTGATCGTAAAAAGAAATTTTATTGTCTGCTTCGAGTAAGTTTACTCCCAAAGAAGTATTCGTATAAGCAGGTTCAATAAGTGACACACGTATGCCTTGAGATCTTAACTCGTGATCTAAGGATTCAGAATAACCTTCAAGCGCATGTTTTGATGCAGCATATAGTGCACCGAAAGGCATGGGCACAAGTCCAAGAATTGAACTGATATTTAAAATAAGTCCTGATTTTTTTTGACGCATGTGTGGAATAACTGCGCGAGTCATTCGAACTGCTCCAAAAAAGTTGGTATCAAAAATAGCTTGTGCTTGTTGCATTGAGCTTTCTTCGGCACCAGCAGGTGCTATTGCAAACCCAGCATTATTAACTAAGACATCTATTCGGCCTTCATTTTCAATTACTGTTTGGACAGCTTGGGCAACCGAATCATCTTGATTTACATCTAACTCAATGAGGTGAAATTTATGATTTGATGAATCTTTTGCTCTTCGGCTTGTGCCATAAACAATAAATCCAGACTCGTGTAAAAGGTTTGCTGTTGCTAACCCAATACCAGAAGATGCACCTGTAATTAGAACTACTTTACTAGCCATACCATTTTTCCAATTTGAAGGTGTTCGCTATTCAGTCTCACCTTGATATTTTCATCATAATCTAAAATTAAAATAGTTACTACTAAAAAGATAGTGACTTTTATAGAATTTGTAAGTACTGTTTATTGGCTGAAACGATTCTCAACCTAATTTTGGAATTAATGGAGAAAGAAATTGCAAATAAAAAATAGAAGTTGTGCAAATAATTCGCCAACATTGCAAGTTAATGTAAATGGAACAATATTTACTTATCGTGAATTTGGGAAAAAAGAAGGAATACCAATAATTCTTTTACATCATTTTACGGCCGTTATAGATGATTGGGATCCCAAAATGATCGATGGACTTGCAAAGGAGAAATGGGTAATTACTTTTGATAATAGAGGGGTTGGTGGTTCAGGAGGAAAGACTCCAACAACCGTTCAAGACATGGCTAATGATGCGCTTTTATTTATCGAGTCACTTGGTTTAAAAAAGGTTGATCTACTAGGGTTCTCTTTAGGAGGCTTTATCTCTCAAGTGATTGTTGAGAAGAAACCTGAATTGGTTCGTAGAGTTATTCTCGCTGGTACTGGGGTAGCGGGAAGAAATGGCAACGATAAAGTATTGACCATGACAAGTGATTTTTTACGAGGTGGTTTAACCTTAAGACATCCTAAATACTATTTATTTTTTACGCATACCAAAATTGGAAAAAAAGCCGCTGGTGAGTTTTTAAATCGAATAAGAGAACGTAAAGTAGATCGTGTTAAGTCTTCGAGCATAAGAACAGCGCTTGCTCAATCCCAAGCCATTTATCGTTGGACAACGCAAAAACCTATGGATTTATCAAAGATTATTCATCCTGTATTGGTTGTGAATGGTGAGGATGATCGAATGATTTCTACGGAAAGTTCATATGAGCTGGCACGAAGACTTCCTAATTCATCTTTAATTATTTATCCAGACGCGGGTCATGGAAGTATTTTTCAATATCATTCTGACTTTGTGAAAAAGGCAATCCAGTTTTTAAGCTAACTCAAATTTTATATAGACAGATCACATTATTGTGATCTGTCTATATAAGTTACTTTTATTTAGTTTTTAGATTCCAAATATTTAGAGCTTTAGAGGCAGCATTCTCTGCAATTTGTGGCTTGGCACCTAATCCAACTATAAGATTTATGCACATCGGAATTAGAATTTCAGTTGTTGGGTTAGAACAATTCGTGAAATGTTGCCCAAGTTCTAACATGATAAATCCATGTAATGCACTCCATAATTGTGCAGCCATGACATCTGGATCAATGTCTCGAATATATTTTGTTTCTATTAGATTGACACATTCTTGACGTAAGTATGAATAAGAGTTTTTAAATGCTTCTGTACTTTCATTAGTCAAAGATTCACTTCTGCGAAAAGGTGTATATCTCCCCTGAATAGACAGGCCAAACATCAAATCATAAAGATGGGGATTGGACATAGCAAAATTTCGACATTCTAAAGCCATCAAACACATGTTTGTCATTGGCTCATTTGTATTTTCTATACTCCGAAATAGCTTAGCTTGTTGAGTGAATCCCTCATCTGCTATGGCTTGCAGCAGCTCAGGTACCCCGCCAAAGTGAGTATATACGCCCATAGTGGACTGACCTGCTTCTAAAGCAACAGTTCTCGCTTTAATTTGAGAAGGACCTTGGTTCTCGATTATTCGCATTGCTGCTTCTAATAAACGTGTACGAGGATCTTTTTTTTCCATAACAAAGTTATTGCGCAATAAAAATAACATTGTTATATTAGCTCATAACAATGTTATTGTTAATGCCCAAAGCACACTAATTTCAAGTTTATTTAATAAGGGCTGAACAGTAACAAAGATGTTTTTCCTGAGAGAAATGGAGATTAGACCACACTAAATGTGGTTAAGAGGATTGCATCATGAAGATATTCAAAAGCGCTGTTTTATCAGCATTAACAGTAAGTTTAGCGGCCTGTACTAGTTACTCTCAGACGTTAAATACAAGTAAAAGTAAGACTAATGTTAGTCAAATGAAGAAGGGTTCTGAAATGATTAATGCAGAAACACAGACAAAGCATATTAGGGTGGAAAGCCATGGCAATGTACTAATTGCTCATTTAAATGGTGGTCCATATCAGTTAATGGGACTGGATATGGCTGAAGAGCTCTCTAATTTATTAGATGATTTAGAAAAGAAACATAAATCAGTTGACGCTGTAATTTTTACTGGCGACCACCCAGATTATTTTATTGCTCATGCAGATGTACGTTGGCTACAAGAAGGCGGAGCTACCATTCCAAAGCTTGGTCTTAAAGCATCATCGATGGTTGCACGTACTTCCAAAAGTGTTCGAGGGGTTCCCGTATTAGAGCAGCTAGCTGAATTTACACCTCTAGATGGTGGCATGCAATTAGATAAATTGCATGAAACTTTTTTACGTATGAATAGAAGTGGTGTGATTTTTATTGCTGCTTTAAATGGATCTGCTATGGGCTTGGGTAGCGAGTTTGCACAAGCTTCTGATATCCGAATTATGGCTGATGGTAATTATGTAATCGGGCAACCAGAAGTTCTATTAGGAATTAATCCGGGTGGTGGAGGGACTCAACGATTAACAAGATTGGTAGGAACTCATCGTGCACTAATGATGATGCTTGAAGGAAAGCCAGTATCTCCTCAAGTAGCTTTGGAAATTGGATATGTAGATGAGGTTGTACCTAAAGAAGATCTGATGAATAGAGCTTTAGAACGAGCTATTTATTTGAGTAAACGTCCTAAAACAGCACGAGCTGCAATTAAACGAGCAGCATACTTTGGTAGTTCAGAAACCTTAGAAGAGGGTCTGCATAGAGAGCGAACTGAATTTATTCACATTGCTCCCACAGAGACAGCTCAAACACTTATGAAAGGTTATCTAGAGCAAACGGATCAAAGTAAAAAACTGCCTTTTTATGATCCTGAAGTATTTAACGAAACTTTAAAGAAAGGCTCCCTTCCACTAAATACAGAGAGTAAATAAAAATGGATAAGAATCAATTAAATAGTTCTACGTATCAAGTTGCTAAAGAAGATATACGCTTTGAGTCTGGTGAAACATATTGTTCAGCATGGTTATTTTTACCTAAAGGTGTCACTAATCCACCGGTCGTTGTTCTTGGACATGGTATCGGTGCAATTCGAGAAATGAGATTAGATGCTTTTGCCGAGCGCTTTGCTCAAGCAGGTATTGCCGCTTTAGCATTTACTTATAGATATCTTGGTGATAGTGGTGGCGAACCTCGTCAACTCATGTCAGTAAATCGCCAATTAGATGATTGGGAAGCAGCTTTAAAATTTGTAAAAAATCATCCTAAGCTTGATGGTGAAAAAGTAGCAATTTGGGGAAGTTCATTTGGTGGAGGTCATGCAATTACTATTGCTAGCAGACATCCAGAACTTAAAGCTGCAATTGCACAATGTCCTTTCACTGATGGTTTGGCTTCTGCATCGGCATTAGGCTTAAGAGATACATTGAAAGTTGTTCCAGTAGTAGCCAAAGACTTGTTTGCAAAATTATTTGGATTAAAACCAGTGATGGTTCCTATTGCTGCTCCACCGGGACAACCAGCGCTTATGAATGCTCATGATGCTTTGCAGGGGTATTTAGCATTAATGCCTGAAGGCGTTGAATTTGTAAATTACTTAACAGCTCGTATCATCCCTGAAATTTTGAGATATAGACCAGGTTTAGCTGCCTCTAGAATTCAAAGCCCAATACTATTTTGTGTTAGTGATACCGATACGGTTACGCCAGCAGGTCAGACTTTAAAACTGGTTAAAGATGCTCCACGTGGTGTTATTAAGCGTTATGAGGCTGGGCATTTTGATTTTTATACAGGTCAGGCATTTGAGCAATTGGTCAAAGATCAAACTCAATTCCTTAAGCAAAATTTCAACTAATTTGCTCTGAATTTATCAAAATTTGTAAAGGAACTACTATGCAATTTACTATGCTTTCAAAATTAAGGGCAGAGGAAGCCCCAAATGCTCATTGCATTTCGGACTCAAATATTTCTTTAACGAATGATGAGTTTCATAAAGCGATTCTTCGAGCAGCTGGAACAATGGATCGCCAAGGTATTCGTGAAGGTGATGTGGTCGCTCTTATGCTACCAAATCAAGTTGAATTTGTTGTGGCGATGTTTGCAGCTTGGTATTTAGGTGCGGTTATAACTCCTATTAACCCTATGCTTAAACACAAAGAGACAAGTCATCAGTTACAGGATTCAAAAGCAAAATTACTCATCAATCTAACAGGTGAAAAAATAATTGATGAAATTATTTCAATACCTGTAGCTACGCTTAATCAAGGAACTGAGTTTAAACAAGCTCCTGTTGTTAACTCTAATGCTCTCGCTTTACTAATATATACAAGTGGTACAACGGGTTTGCCCAAAGGCGTCATGTTAGACCATTCAAATATTATGGCTATGACTGAAATGGGGCGTGAGGGATTACAAATATCTGAAAAAGATCACTGCCTTTTAATTTTACCTTTATTCCACGTCAATGGAATTGTAGTAAGTATTCTAGTTCCTCTTGCTTCTGGTGGGCGTGTAACCATCCGTCAAAGATTTGATTTAGAAAATTTCTTTACTGATATAGAGCAATTGCGTCCAACATATTTTTCAGCTGTACCTACCATTTATGCAATGTTATATGCCTTGCCTAAAGAGATTGTGCCAGATGTATCTAGTTTACGTTATGGCGTTTGTGGAGCAGCACCAGCTTCAGCTGATTTACTTATTAATTTTGAAAAACGATATGGTTTTCCAATAATTGAAGCCTATGGTCTCTCTGAAGGTACTTGTGGCTCAACATTAAATCCAGTGAATGGTGTGAGAAAAGCTGGAACTGTAGGCATACCTTTACCAGGTCAAAAAATAGCAATAGCTGATTTTAATGGCAGACATTTACCTGTGGGTGAAATAGGCGAAGTGCTGATTCAAGGTGAAAATGTCATGCGAGGTTATCTAAATAAACCAGAAGAAACGGCTAAAACAATTGTAAATAATTGGCTACACACAGGCGATATAGGACGAATTGATGATGAGGGATATCTTTCAATCGTTGGTCGATTAAAAGAAATGATCATTCGTGGAGGCGAAAATATTTATCCAAAAGAAATTGAAGATACGTTGCTTGAGCTACCAGAAGTTCTTGAGGCTGCTGTTATTGGAGCAGCAGATGAAAAATGGGGAGAAGTGGTCTTAGCATTTGTATCATTTAAGCCTGATAGTGAATGCTCAATTGATCTAATTAATCAGTATTGTAAGCAACATTTAACTCGTTACAAGCAACCTGAAAAAGTAATTATTCTTTCGACACTTCCAAAAAATGCCGTTGGTAAAATTGATAAACCTAAGCTTCGTGAGTTATATCAACTTCAAGGAGCATAAAATGTCAAAATTACAAGGAGGAAGTCGACCTGCAATTTTTATTACAGGTGCAGCTTCTGGTATTGGATTTGCGTGTGCTGAATTATTTGCACTACATGGATGGTATGTTGGGCTGTATGACATTAATAAAGATGAAGTAGATAAAGCAGCAAGTTCAATCAGAAGTGAGAATCTGATTACTGGGTGGCTTGATGTTACTAGTCCAATTAGTTGGGACTCTGCGCTTGCAGAGTTCTGGGAGAAAAGCCATCAACGCTTAGATATTTTACTGAATAACGCTGGAATTTTATTTGCTGGAGACTTTCGGACAGTTGATTTGAGCAATCACCACTCTATGTTAACGGTTAATATTCACGGTGTTGTGAATGGATGTCACGCAGCTTTTGATTATTTAAAACTTACTCCTCATTCTCAAGTTATTAACATGTCATCAGCTACGGCCATTTATGGTCAACCTGAACTCGTGACTTATTCTGCTTCTAAATTTGCAGTACGTGGACTAACTGAGGGATTAGATATTGAATGGCGTAAGCATGGTATTCGTGTAAAGGATATCTGGCCAAGTTTTGTTAAAACTCAAATGTTCAATAAGTTTAAAAATATTCAAAGTACAAAATCATTGGGTGTTCATTTAACTGCAAATGATGTTGCAAAAGTTGTTTGGAAATGTGCGACTTCAAATTCATTTTTGTCAAAAACTCATTGGGAAGTAGGCTTTCAAACGAAGCTTCTTCATCTTGCGACCTCAATTTCACCAAATGTACTTACAAAATGGGTTGTCCAAAAGATAACAAGCTAGAATGAGGAATTATTATGCGAAATACATCTTCTGACAGTCAATTATTAGATTACGACTGGCTTGTTATTGGATCTGGTTTTGGCGGTAGTGTATCTGCTTTACGATTAGTAGAAAAAGGTTATCGAGTTGCTATAGTAGAGCGTGGTAAACGCTATAAAGATGAGGAACTGCCAAAATCTACATGGCAACTTAACAAGTTCTTATGGATGCCTTCAATTGGATGGAAAGGCATCATGCGGATGAAAATTTTTCGGCACGTCTTTTTTCCAAGTCAATCAGCCGTTGGTGGCGGAAGTACGGTTTATGGTGGCGTATTATATCGTGCCAGACCAGAGTTCTTCAAAAACCCTCAGTGGAATAATCTTAATGATTGGCAACAAGTTTTAACGCCCTTTTATGATAAAGCTGAATATATGTTAGGTGTACAAACTGTTGAATTTGATTCTACAAATCAAAAAATTGCTAGAGAAATGGCAGCTCATTTTGACTGTAGTGATGGATTCAAGCGGTCTCCTACAGGTGTTTTTTTCGGTGAGCCGGGCAAAAAGGTTAAAGATCCATATTTTGGTGGAGATGGTCCAGATCGCACTGGATGTATTCGATGTGGCGCATGTATGGTTGGTTGTCGAATTGGAGCTGTAAATTCATTAAATAAAAATTATCTATGGTTCGCAGAAAAAAAGGGTGTTCAAATTTATTCTGAATCTCAGGTTATCGATGTTAAGCCTTTGAACTCTAACGATGGAAATGATGGCTATCAAATAACAGTTCAGAAAACAGGACAATTGTTTGCTAAAAAAATTACTTTTACTGCCAAAGGCGTTGTTTTTGCTGGAGGTGCTTTAGGAACAAATGAGTTATTAGCTAATTGTAAACTAAATGGATCACTTCCAAATATAAGCAGTCAATTAGGATATTTGGTACGAACAAATAGCGAGTCAGTATTGAATGTAAGATTGCCTAAGGATTTGAAGACATGGAATGATGTGACGGCAAGCAGTAGTGTACATATTGATCAAAACACGCATATTGAGTTTTTAACATATGGACGACATGCTGACTTTATGAGTTTGATGTATACAGTTTTAGTGGGTAACGGAAACCGATTAACACGCCCACTCAAATGGCTGTGGAAAATTTTGAGGCATCCTCTCCAGTGGCTGAAAACAGTGTCACCTATTGGGTGGAGTCAGCATATGATTACATTGTTGGTGATGCAATCTTTAGATAACTCAATCCAATTTTTACCTAAAAAGCGCTGGTTTGGATCAGGCTATAAATTGATCACAAAGCAAAATAATGACAAGCCTAATCCTACCTACATTGATGTTGCTAATCAGGCAGCTCAATGGGTTGCAGATTATACAGGTGGTGTTGCGCAAAGCAATATATTAGAAGCAGTAGCAGATATTCCTACCACAGCACATGTATTAGGTGGAGTGGTTATTGGTGATAGTGCAGAGAGTGGCGTTATTGATAAAAATTTACAAATATTTGGGTATAAAAATCTAATGGTTTGTGATGGGTCTGCAATGCCTGCGAATCCAGGGGTAAATCCAGCTTTAACAATTACAGCTTTGGCTGAATATGCGATGTCTAAAGTAAAATAACATCTGAGGATTTTATTTTAACTTTTATTAAGAAAACTTAAGGATTGGTTTGTGTTTTTACATGAATCAATCTTTTTTTTGCTCTGGTCTTTAATAAAAAAAGTAACTACTAAAAAAGTAGTGACAAAAGGATATTGCAGGGGTATAGTTAGTATTAAATCGGTACTAACTATGAGCATGCTCCTTTAATTTCATCAGCTTGCTCATCAAAACAGTTGAATGAAATCTGAGGATCAAAACAAATGAAATTTTTATTAAATACAATTGCTATGGGTTTAACGGTGGTATCTATCTTTATTCCACCTTTAACTCAGGCTGAAATGGTGGAGTCTATCTCTTTTGGTGGCTCTGCGGAGCAGACAAAGAAAGTGTCAACAAATATTGTTGTTAATCAAAAAGTAAGTCAGAGCTATCAATTAGATACAAATTGGAAGAATGTACCAACTCAATTTATTCGTGCGGGTGACGTTAACTTCGCTTACCGAGAATATGGTCAACAAAACGGTGGAACGCCTGTCATTTTCTTAAATCACTTGGCGGCTGTTCTAGATAATTGGGACCCACGAATTATTGATGGAATTGCAGCTAAACATCATGTTGTGGTGTTTGATAATCGTGGTGTTGGTGCTTCTACAGGTAAACCAGCTCAGTCAATTGAGCAAATGGCAGACGATGCGATTGCTTTCATTCAAGCAAAAGGCTTTAAGCAAGTTGATTTATTTGGCTTCTCGATGGGCGGTATGATTTCACAAGAGATTGTTTTGAAGCAGCCAAATTTAGTTCGAAAAATGATTTTGTCGGGAACTGGTCCTGCGGGAGGTACGGGCATTAGTACCGTAGGGCGAATTTCTAATTGGGATTTAGTCCGTGGAATGGTGACTGGCCAAGACCCTAAAGTTTATCTTTTCTTCACACGTACAGAAAATGGTAAATCTGCCGCTAAACAGTTTATTCAACGTATTAATGAACGTACCGAAAATCGCGATAAAGAAATCACCATTTCTGCCTACCGTGCTCAGCTTAAAGCACTCAAAAAATGGGGAAGTAAGAAACCTTCCGACCTTTCTGTGATTCAACAACCTGTGTTAGTTGCTAATGGCGATCATGACAGAATGGTCCCAACCGTGAATACCTATGATTTGTCAAAACGTTTGCCAAATAGCGCTCTCGTTATCTATCCAGATGCTGGACATGGTGGAATTTTTCAGTTTCATGATGATTTTGTAAAACAGTCACTTACATTCTTAGCGAAATAAGAACTCAAATTTAGGACAATTAAGATGACAACAATTACACACCAAACAGCCGAGACCCAATTCGTTGAAGTAGATGGAGCAAATTTTGCCTATCGTCGATGGGGTAACTCAAACACAGGGCAACCACCGCTATTTTTTCTTCAACATTTTCGAGGTGGTTTAGACAATTGGGACCCAATCATTACCAATGGTTTAGCAGAAGGGCGTGAAGTCATTTTGTTTAATGGTCGAGGTATAGCTTCATCTACAGGTCAGCCTCGTACTCGTATTGAAGATATGGCAGATGACGCAGCAGCAGCAATTCGTGCATTGAGCCTAAAACAAGTTGATTTATTAGGTTTTTCACTTGGCGGGTTTCAGGCACAAGATTTAGTACGTCGTCATCCTGAACTCGTCAGAAAACTTATGCTTTTAGGTACAGGTCCAAGAGGGGGTAAGCCACGCGGTGATGACCCAGAAGTGGCTGCATTGGTATTGAAACATGCAACAACTGCTGTGCCATCTGAAGAAGACTTTCTCTTTTTATTTTTTGGCCGATCTGAAGCTGCTATTCAAGCGGGACGTGACTTTTGGCAACGTCGACATGAACGCAAAGATCAAGATACCCCAAGCTCAGTTGAAGTCATGCAGGCACAGATAGAAGCCAATATGCATTTTTTACCTAAACTTGATGAACAAGACCCATTTGCACATTTACGTGAGATTAAACAACCTACTTTCATTTTAAATGGTGTAGATGATGTGATGATTCCCACCATCAATGCTTATCACATGGCACTTAACATTCCAAATGCTCAGCTATTTATCTATCCAGATGCAGGACATGGCGCTCAATTTCAATATCCTGAACGCTTTGTAAAGCATGCAATCCAGTTTTTAGATGAATAAATGCATGAGTTCAAGTTAGTCAATTTGATGAATCAAGAAGGCAAAAATGATGAAATTTAAATTGTTGCTGTGGATGCTTACCAAGCTCATGCAGCGTGCGGTAAAAAAGAATCCGAAATGTGCGGCTTATGTGAACGATAAAAATGTCACTTTTCAAATTCAGACGGCAAGTGGTGAAGGGCGCTATTTTGAAGTCAAGAATGGCAAGATTAACTCTTACTCAGGACTAACCAAGTCACCAAGTTTTACCTTTACGTTTAAAACGGGTAGCAAAGGATTTGCAGTATTGTCAGCGAAAGACAGTGTAAACACTTTTTTAACTGCACTTAAAACACAAGACCTTGTCATTACCGGAAATTTTGTAGATGTGATGTGGTTTCAAAGTTTAGTGGACTTTATTCAACCTCATTCACAACCTTCTTCAACCGTGTGAGATAAGGCCATGACTCTGCAATTAAAAACGAATCTTTTGAATCAGCCTTTAACTTTTCCGAATGGTGTTATCGTTCCAAACCGTTTAGCAAAGGCTGCAACCAGTGAAACCTTAGCTAGTTATTCAAATAACCCAAGTGAAAAGCATGTTCGACTATATAAACGTTGGGCTGCCTCAGGGATTGGAATGATCATAACTGGCAACATTATGATTGACCGCAAAGCCTTAGGTGAGGCTGGTAATGTAGTGGTTGAGGATGAACGTGATTTTGCAATTTTACAGAAATGGGCAAAATCTGTGACTGAACAAGGTTCTCAATTGTGGGCACAGTTAAATCATCCGGGAAAACAATCACCGAAAGGATTAAATATACGGAATATTTCTGCATCGGCAGTGCCATTTGGTGCAGAAATGCAGTCTTTATTTGCAACACCTGATGAAGCAACACACGAAGAAATTTTAGAAATTATTCAGCGTTTTGGTCGTAGCGCAGCAATTTGTAAAAAGGCTGGATTTAGTGGAGTCGAGATTCATGCTGCACATGGTTATCTGATTAATCAGTTCTTGTCGCCTTTACATAATTTAAGAAATGATGAATGGGGCGGGACACCTGAAAAACGTCGTCGTTTTTTAATGGAAGTTTATGCAGAAATTCGTAAACAAGTCGGTAAAGAGTTTCCGATTGCGATTAAGCTTAACTCGGCAGACTTTCAAAAAGGTGGTTTTACCGAGCAAGACTCATTAGAAACAATTCAGGCATTAGCAGATGCAGGCATTGACCTAATTGAAATATCAGGTGGTACTTACGAATCTGGTGTAGCCAAAGCACCACAAAAAGCATCGACAATTGCACGCGAAGCTTTCTTTATTGATTTCGCAGAAAAAGTAAGAAAACTCGTAAAAACACCGTTAATGGTTACAGGTGGTTTTCGAACCGTAGAAGGCATGAATCAAGCTTTGCAGTCTCAAGCATGTGATGTTATTGGAATTGCAAGAATTATGGCCATTGAACCTGATGTACCTGAATATTTGCTGGCAGGTAAAAATGGTCTTCAGTCGGTGCATCCTATTAAAACAGGTATTAAGAAGATCGATAGCCTAGGTATTATGGAAGTACTTTGGTACACCCAACAACTAAAACGCATTGGAAAAGGTAAAGAACCGAAACCTAAAGAAAGTGGCTTATGGTCATTTATTAAATCAGTTTTACGCAGTGGTTGGGGAACGTATGCCACTCAACGCGCACGAGCAAAATAACCGATTTATTTTACCTTAGACCAATAAAAAGCACTCGAATTGAGTGCTTTTATACATTTAAATTATTTACTATTTTTGACTAATCGGACGGGTACCAATTTCAGCGCCAGTCATTTGGTCAATCACAATAGGCTTAATTTCAGTGCCTTGTTCTGCATCAATGAAAGTTACCATCTTTTCAGGTTGTTCAAAGGGTTTATATTTCCGGCCCCATGCACCAATAACAAATAAAGCTGGTAAAAAATCTTTACCTGCTTGAGTTAACACATACTCTTCACGTGGTGGATGTTCAGAATATTGTCTTTTTTCGAGTAAGCCTTCCTCTACTAAAACAGATAATCGCTTTGTTAGCATGGTTGGTGCAATACCTAAGCTTTTACGGAACTGATCAAAACGAGTGAAACCCGCATGAGCATCTCGTAATATCAACATGCTCCACGCATCACCTAAAACTGAAAGTGTTCTAGCGATTGGGCAGACTTCAAGATTGCTATTTTTACTCATATCGAATTAATAAACTTAATAGTAACTACTAAAAAAATACTAACATAAAATGATCAATAAAGCGAGATTCAATAATTAACAAACTATATATAAAAGTCTATACAGAAGATCTCTTTAGTGTATATCGCTTAAATATTTCAGATGAATTTGCCTCAGGCTACATGTATGAACATGTTGAAGGAAGTTTAATATCTATTAAGACTCATAGTTCAACTATTCCATTTCAAGAAAAAATGGTGAAAGATCTTGTTGAATCCATTATGTTGATGGTTCGATGAGTTATAACTGTTATTTGATCCAAATAAATTTGATAGACAATACTTTTGATGTAGATGGTTTGAATAAAATCAATTGGACTGTAGATATTACTAAAGAATCAAATAGAGATACTATTCAATATCAAACATTTAGTATGATTCAGGATCAATTTGAAATAATAATTAATGATGATGGCAGCGGAGAAATTGCTGATCTGGTTGCCTTGAAACAAGAGAATAACGAAATAGTTCTAAGTTTATATCATTGTAAATATTCAAGTTCATCTCAAGCTGGCCGGAGATTGGCCGATATGTATGAAGTATGTGGACAAGCTCAGCCTTAGAAAATATAGAAATATGGCAAATACAATGCCAATTAGATTAGAGGTAACAATTGTACAACCAGGCTTAAGACAATCAGTCGTTACGGAAGAAATATTAAAGTTGTTGGCATGTACTGAATCGTATATAAAGAAAACAACAAAAGCTGACTTAAAAGTTTGGTGTTCATAAGTCTCGTTGTAATTTGGTACTTGAAGTGAAATAAATACTTTATTAATTATCAATAAACCTTTAAAAATAAAGGTTTATTGATATATTTCGCTCAGGTTAATTATCAAATAAAAATATTTATGAATATATATTTTCCTATTAGAGAAAAAAGTTAAAACAGCTTATAGTATTTAAAATTTGACATAGATACATTTTTATGATTTTTTAACAACATAAATCTTATGCTATATAGTGTTTGTCAGCGCTGTTCATCATGAAATCTTAAAGAAAAGC
This sequence comes from Acinetobacter sp. ABJ_C4_1, assembly GCF_044538495.1. Lineage (NCBI taxonomy): Bacteria > Pseudomonadati > Pseudomonadota > Gammaproteobacteria > Moraxellales > Moraxellaceae > Acinetobacter > Acinetobacter sp. ABJ_C4_1. The sequence goes on from NZ_JBIUCQ010000015.1 coordinate 91,228, forward strand.
GTGTAGGTTGTGAAAGTTATAACAATGATAATTGTGAAGGTGTACTAAAATGACTGATGATGAGCTAGAGAAATTTGAAGCAGATAGAGATATTGGAGCTGAAATTTTACAAGGTATAAAAGATATGCTTAATAACAATGCAGCTAGAAGAACAACTGTGATTGAAACAGATATTAGCCCAGCATCTAAAAATAGATCTAATGAATAGCAGGGAAGCCTTATTGATGGTTAAACGTCTTAAAGACTGTAGCATTGAAAATAAAGAAACCCATCTAGATAGATCATGCCAAGTTTTGAGCTTTAAAGTCCTTCACTCAAGTAGAATTTAAATTTTTGATATTTTAAGTGGTTAATTCCTTTAATAAATCATTGAGAACATTAATCTTTGATTGAATTTCGACTTCCAATTGTTGCCTCTTAAAAATTAAGTGATCCAATTTGTCATAGATTAATGGAAAATCCTCTAAGTATGTATTCAGTACAGAAAGTTCAACTTTATTTCTTTTAAAATCATCTGTGAGTGTTTCTATTGCTTTGTAGATCTTTCTATAGATCTCATTAAGATTGCAGGATGTAGAAGGTTCTTTAAATTGGAAAATAGATGTATATCTAAAAGGAACTTTAGATCGATCAACAAAAAAGTATTCATCTTCAAGAGTATTTCTAAAATAAAAATAAGCGAGACTAAAATTAATTTCGTTATCTGAACGTTTCCTTTTTTCTACAAAAGCATTCCAAATAGATTTAAAGTCTTGATCTATAAACCTATTCTCCTTTATAAAGCTTAAAAAAACTATCTCAAGTACTTGTTTTCTATCCATAACAATTAGCCTTAAAACCAATTATCCCATTTTGGGATAATTTTGGCTGTAGTACAACATTTGTATCTATGAGCTCTATCCATGACCCTAGATACATCAATTTAATTAAATACCTTATTTCTATCCGAGAGGAGAAGAAAATTACTCAGGTAGAGTTAGCGTTTTCTTTAAAAAAACATCAGTCTTATGTTGCTAAAGTTGAAAACCGTGATCGTAGAATTGATCTCATAGAGCTACATGATTGGTTAAAAGCTATAAATGTTGATATTGTTGAATTTATTAAAATCATAGACCTAACTTAGACTATTCCCAAAAAATTTTCTTCCTTAATAAATGAGGAGCTAGAAAATGGTCAATTTGTAAATTTGTTTCATTCTTAACTTCATTGATAATTCTTATAAGTATTTCAGTATTTTGATGTAGTTGAGCTTCTGAAAATTCAACTTGTTTACGAAGATTTTTATTACTTTTAGTTAAAGCCTCTCTAGTTTTTTTATTTATGTATAATTGTTTTTCTTTATTTTTTAATTTTAAAGGCGCAATTTGCTCAGAAATATACCAATTAATTAAAGTCTTTCTTTTGAATGTACTTAAAGTACTTAACCCCCCTGATATAAAGTTCTTTTGTTTCAGTCTATCATGTAATAATTTATGAGAAATTGGTGACTTTTCAAAACCCTCAAGTAGCATTAGCTGCAATTCTTGCTCGATTAATTCATCTAGTTTATTACCACGTAACATGTCAATTTTCCTCTGTCTCTAATTTTTTTTGCTCAATCGCAAATAGCTCACTTAAGGTAGTAGGTAGTTTAATGTTGTTTCCGCTATAGGGAAAAATTTGTATAGGAATAAGGTCTTTTTGTCTTAATAAAGCTTTTTCTTCCAATTCTTTTAAAAATCCTAAGTTTTGGGCCAATTCATTCAACATATCACTATAGGATTCATCAGATGCTAAGCTTAGTTTTAGTTCATTATATTGATTCAATAAACTTTGATGTTTTGTATGTAATGCTTCCAGCTCACCCTTGCGGCCCGTTAAAGCAAAATTTCCACACTGACTTCCAGATTGACAAGAAAGCCGTTTAGGGCAGTTGTGGACAGCGATCTCTCTCATACATCCGCCAAATGGTAAGGGATGTAAATAAGCATGTCGCTCTATAAGTTTATCTTTTTCATGTGTTCCATCTTCTATTAGCTCATTAAATGATTGAAAAATATCATCAAAATATTCAGACATTGGATTCTGTTTAATATAATTAGCTACTTCTTTTTTCGAATCAAAGCTTTGCAAATTCATTTTAAGATTATTCTCTAGATCTAAGTCTTGAGAAAAATGCATTAGTCCATCATGCTTTACAGATTCAACTGGAGTAATTGCTGGACTAGATTCCCATGAATGTGAAGAAGCTAATTCATATTTATCAAGAATACTAGAAGCCACCCTACGGTCTTTTAAAGCTAAATGCTGGTAATATTGATTTTGTTTAATATCAACACGTCCCATTAACACTGCTTGTAAATGTTCAGAAATACCACTTAGAGCAAGAAAAGTATTAATATTATGTCTCGGTATATGGCTCGTCAACTTAGAATGTTCATCTTCATTTTCTAATAAATGATATTTTTGGAACACTGAGATATTTTCATTAGCTCCAAAAAAACTATTTATAATACGGTTACTTAATGGAAGAATAATAGCTTTGTTAATTAGTGATCGTGATAGCGTAGTAGAACCATACTCATGTAGAAATAATAAATTTTCATATGGAATATTTACTGTCTCGCCTTCATAACTAAATATATGATTAATAGGGGAGTCTATATTAAATTTTGCACGATCAATTAAATATTTATTGATTTCATTCTTAAGATAATATTTTTTCTTACGGTAGTCTTTCCATTCTTCTTTAAAAATTTTATAGCCTTTTAAAGTTTTATTTAATAAATCTCGTCTACCAGATTGACCTCTATTTGTGTCTCTAATACTAATACAATAATCAATTAAGTTATCTACCTCAATATATTCAGTTGGAATATCATCAATAGTTTTTGGTAAAAAATCTCTACACTGCTTTGATCTTAAATAGGAAACATGCTGTCTACATTCTTTAGTCAACTCTAAGACTGCGTTAACTATTGTTTCCACTAAATTGGCTGCTAATGGTTCAACCCAATGTATTCTATGGCCAGCGCCTTTCGCTCCGTAATATTTTATACCAAGCGTATATTGCTTTATACCATCAAGAGAAAGATGCTCTTTAGTAACTGGATCAAGTATAGGCTTTTTTATAATGCAGTCAGTTTGCAGAAGAATTGCTTCAGTAGAGCGTAAACCAGTTACTATTAATAATAGTAATAGGTTTAAAACAATCTTTTCTCCAACACTCTCACATAAACTTATTAACGATACTATATTGATAAATGTACGAATTGAAATTAGTTTTTCTTTATCAAGATCATCTTCGTCAAGCTCAACACTCTCAATCAACTCTTTTGTTTTGCGGGAATTAGGTGTTCTATTTTGTCGATTTATATACTTAAAACTTTTAGAAAACTCTAAAGATTGTTCTGTAAATCCATAGTAATTTATTAGTTCTTGTAATCGTTTATAAGTGCCGGCATGATCAGGTAGATTTATTTTACTAGAGTTTTCTTCTAGAATTTCAAAAGACTTATTTAAAATTGAAGTAGACAACAAGCATGGATGTAAATTACTCAAATCTTCTGCATAAAGAGCACTATACCAACGTTTTAAAATTAAGAACTCTGCATTTAGTTTTTGGGGTGATGCTCTAGAATTTGATTTCCTATAGCTAAGAATTATTAATGCCTTAATAAACTCTTGGAAAGTGCTATTAATTGGAATGTTATTCAGGCCTTTTAACTTTTTTATCGTGCTAAAAGTAAAGTGCGTTCTACCACTTCTCGAAAGCAACCATCCAGATCCGATAGTACCTCCATACCAAACTGGATCTTCCCAACTCCCATTAAAGTTAGCTTGTAAATTTTGTATAAAGTAATCTTTTTGCTCGTTGATAAATGCATTATATTCTTTGATCTTCACAAGAACTCTCCTTATACATTTTACAACGTGCAATTACAGATTCAATTTCAAACTTTGTTGACTCGTGAATTCTGATTAATGGATTTCTAGAAACGCCTATACCATCAGATAGTTTAATTAATTCTTTGATTTCATTTTGGACACTATTTAAGACTTGAATATGTTCACCATCAATGAATGGATGAAAATATATACACCCGTAACAATTCCTCACAGGTTGAAAGAGACATTTATCTTGATAAGAACAACCCCCAATACTGTGATGTATCTTGTCTCCAATATTTCCTACAATTTTTTTCTGTGACCAATCTTTTTTATGAGTTAAACGCCCAGTAAGCATCATTGCTATCATTTGTTGATATAAGGAATTCCTACCTAATGCTTGTGCTCTAATCTGTGCAAGTTCTGGGGTAGAAAAAATATAGTATCTAGCTGTTACAACAGAGGAATGACCTAAAATATATGCTATTTCCTCAGCAGAGGAACCAGCCATAGCCAAACTATAACCAACATGATGCCTAAAGTCTGAAAATGAATATTTTTCTTGAATCATTTCGCCAGCAAGAACTGCTTGTTGGTAATCTGGTGAGGCGAAATCGAATAGCTGAGTATTTATTGCATTTGAACAGAAACGCGCAGAATTTTCTCCCATTTCAAATAACTTACTTTCTGTAGTTAATTGAAATCGTTTTATGTAAGTTAAAATAACCTCTGCAATTTCTTCAGGAAGTTTTACAGCAATCTTTTCATGCCTAAAACGTCCTTGCTTAGCGTATGGGATAAGAATGCTGTAACGATTAAATTGATCTATTTCTCTGGTGGTATCTAGCCTAATATCTTCAGCTGCTAACTTTGCCAATTGGACTGGTCTTAATCCAGATGCATATATTAGTCCCAAAATTGAAGCATTTAATAAGGTTTTATTGTCTATCTGTTCCGAATGATTTTTCAACTGTGCATTAAGTTTTGCAAATCCTTGTTGAATCATTGTGGTAGTAGGATAATCAATAACATCTTCATATTCTTGATAAAAGAAGTGAGAATTGAATGCCTTAGGTCTTGGAATTATTCCAAGTTCAAAATCATCTTCTATCTCAAAACCAGGAAAATTTTCAATTATCAATAAACGGAGTAAAAACTTTATATGTGAGTAGCAACCTTCATATTCTGTTTGATCAGCTATTTCTATTAAGAAAGCTTTCAGACTTTCATAGTTAAATAAATATTTTCTTTCTTGTAAGAACTTGATTAAAAAGACAAATGAATAAAACTTATTAGCTAAGCCAGAAGGTGTATTTTTTTGAATAAAAGATATGAGAAAAAACTTCAATAAAGTAGTGATATCCTCCTCAAAGGTTGAAAATTTCAACCTTTCTGTTTTACCAGAATAGTAAATAGTCCAGACCTGATCACTTACTACTAAAAATTTATCATCAAACTTGTCAGCTAATAGGAATTTAACTACTTTAGGCAGCTTTATTTGTTTTAACGCCTGTTTTTGATTATTGGATAAAATATTAGTCTCTTGGGACGGAATATCTAAGAAAAGATCTATTTGTGACATTTATATTCAAAATTCCAAATTTTGTGCAGATATACGCTCTAAATTTATTAAGTTAGCATTATCAACAATAAAGCGTTTAGCATAGTGACTGGGCATTACACTATTCACACTCCAACCACCTAAAACCCTTAAATCTTCTTGAGCGATTGTCATAGCATCCGAGATTTTAGAAAACCTTTTCAAATTTGCTTCACTTTGATATTTTTTTATAGCATAAGAAAGTGAAATATAAGCCCATGTATGACGACAAACATGAGGCGTGATTTTTTCTATTGTTCCAAATAATTTAGGATCAAAATATTTAGGATGTAATTCCTTAAACTTAATATCAATTTTTGAAAAAATCAAGTTTATAGCCGAATAGCTTAAAGCAGAGTAGGGAGGCTTGAGAGAGGTAAATAGAATTTCCGTACCAGTATCCTCCCTAATTTCATCTATATACATGTTTATTAACTTGAAATCTTGATCTCTTAATTGGATAACTCTATAAGATTGTTCATTTTTGATATTTGGTTTTCTGGATCGATGGTCGTACTCATCATCCGTATTTGTAACTATAATGTTGTATATATTGGAATTTATGGATTTTTTAAAGGATTGAGTTGTTAAAAGCATCAGCTCACCAACTCTTAAACCATAATTAATCATCAAGTGAACGATTAAGAAATTTCGAAGCTGGGTGTTTTTATCAGTAAATGGATTATTTATATTTTTATAATCTTTATTGTTAGGCTTAATTATTTCATAAAGACATTTATACATATCATTATTTAAACTTTTGAAATCATGTTTGATTTCATTTTTTACTGTGGTACTGCGAGCTGAAAATTTATTAAAAATTCTCTTCTTAGAATTTAAATAAATATCAATTCTTTTACGCTGAGATTCTAAGTCTTTTTTTGGGATTTCTTGATATCGGATATCCCAGTATACATCCAATAAATATTTAAAATACTTCAGTAAGGACCTCATACGTTTCGTAATGGTTCTATAATCAACATTTGAATTTAGCCGTAGTCGTACTAAATTATTTTCTAATTTTTTCTCATTTTCCAAAAAAAACATAAAATTATCTATTTCTTTAATGTAAATCTTGGGATCATATTTTGTTGATAAGAATGACTCACAGAAAGTAGTAGAGTATTTTTGATACCAGAATTCATACCAATATTTAAGTGCAAGCATATCTGACTGTTGAGTTGCCAAACTTTTTTCACTAAGAGCAGCTAAAGAGAACAACAAAGGATAAAGACATGGGGAGGAAGTTGCCTCATCAAACAATAAGGCAATTTTATTTTTTTTCGAATTTTCTTTAGAAAGATGAATTGTTTTTGTGAAGAACATAGAGCTTATAGCAAACTTTGTGAAGTAATTAAGATATAAACATAAGTAAAAAAAGTCTAGATCTAATTTTAAATTAAGTAATTGAATTATGGTGGATATAGGTAGTTTATGAACTTATTGTATGCTGTAGAGAATTTAACATAATATACATTATACGAAGTATCGTATAAGTAAGCTTTTGATAACATTAAGCTTTTAGCTCTGGCGCTTTCTTTTCTTCTAGCTGTAACACCTTGCCATCACCAGCCGTACGGTAATAAACGTTGCCATCAAC
>NZ_JBIUCQ010000016.1:0-70433 GCF_044538495.1 Acinetobacter sp. ABJ_C4_1
AGCGCTGATGGTAGTGTGGGGTTACCCATGTGAGAGTAAGTCATCGCCAGCTCATTATTCCAAACACCCCAATCTCAAAAGAGATTGGGGTGTTGCTTTATGCACGGAATAAAGGCGAAGTTTAATCCACTAAACAACAAATCTTTCCGATAACTAAAATAGATTATTAGTCATAGCTCGAAATAAATTTAATATTACTTTAAAGGAGTAAATTACTATTTTTCTCATGAAATCTTGAGTCAATATATAGGATAAACCCTTACTATATGCTATAAATAGTAAATAGGCATGATTTTTGCTTGTTTTTTGGAAAGAGAAATATATGAAATTATCTGTTGGATTGAAAGTTGCGAATTCTTTATCGTTAACGCCTCAATTGCAGCAGGCAATCCGATTACTGCAGCTCTCAAGTTTAGAATTAGAGCAAGAAATTCAAATTCAATTAGATAGTAATCCATTACTTGAAAAAGTGGAAGACGAATCACTAGTAGAAAGTTTATCCACTTTAGAAAAAAAAGAAGCAGATGATCTTACGACAGAGTTAAATGCAAACCATTTACCAGATGATTTGCCTGTGGATACTGAGTGGGACGATATTTATACCCATCAGTCTACAGCTTTGGCTACTCCTGAATTTGAAGAGCGTGAGGATAACCGTCAAGTTCAGATGACACTTAAAGAGCATATGTTAGAACAAGTCAACTTACTGCACTTTTCAAAAATAGATCAGTTGATTGCTTATTGTATCGTGGACGCGTTAGACGATAAGGGGTTTTTAGATGCTGAGGTTGAAGAGATTATCTTAGCTGTACAACATTTATTAAATGACATGGATGTTGAGGAAGAAGTCGAGGAAGATGAAGTCTTTGTTGTTTTAAAGCATATTCAACGCCTTGATCCGATTGGTATTGGAGCTCGTAATCTTGCTGAGTGTTTAAAGGTTCAGTTGGAATTTCTACCAAAAGATGTTGAATATCTAAAAGAAGCTAAAAATCTACTTCAATATTATGAGTTATTAATTGCGAATGATCTTAATAAATTATTAAAACAAACAGGTCTTTCTAAAGATCAGTTAAAGTTTGCAGTTGATTTATTAAAGACGTTAAAGCCTTACCCAGGTATGGATTTTGAAAAGCAAGAATCAGAATATCAAATTCCTGATGTAGTAGTTGCTAAGAAGGATTTACATTGGCAAGTTCAGTTAAATCCTGATGTTATGCCAAAACTAAGAATTAATTCTTTTTATTCGAGTATGATTCGTAGGGCTGATCAGAGTGATGATAATTTATATCTGCGTAATCAGATGCTTGAAGCCAAGAATTTTATAAAGAGTATCGATGAGCGACATAAAACTTTATTAAAAGTCGCTACTTGTATTGTTGAGCATCAAAAAGCATTTCTTGAAATAGGTCCTGAAGCAATGAAGCCGTTAGTACTACGGGATGTTGCTGAAGAAGTGGAGTTGCATGAGTCTACCGTTTCTCGGGTTACAACAAATAAATACATGCTGACACCACGTGGACTTTTTGAGTTGAAATATTTCTTTTCTAGTCATGTGGGAACAACAGCTGGAGGGGAGGCTTCCTCTACCGCAATTCGGGCTATGATTAAAAAGTTAGTTTCTAATGAAAATCCACGTAAACCGTTGTCTGACAATGCAATTGCTAGTTTACTAAAAGATGAAGGGATAGAAGTTGCGAGGAGGACTGTAGCAAAATATCGTGAATCGTTACATATTCCATCGTCATCCGAAAGAAAAGTCTTGATCTAAATTTTGAAGTATGACTATTCTAGATATTCATTATGACGAAATAATGAAATTTCAATTTCACCAAGAGGAGTAGCTAAAATGATTTAATTGTCCCAAATCATCTTTTTTAGATTGCATTAAATCGTTTTAGTTCTTCTTTATATAACCCAAAAAGGTGAGGGATAGAATTATGCAAATAACGATTCGTGGACATCATTTAGCAATTACACCAGCTATAGAAGAAAATATTAAAGCAAAATTTAATCAGTTAACGAAACATCTTGATCAGGTGAATAGTATGCAGATTAAATTAACGAAAGATCATCAGATTGATAAGCGCTCGCATAAAGGTAGCTCTAATCATGTGGCCGAAGCGATAGTCCGGTTACCTGGAATTGAACTATTTGCTCAAGCAACAGCAGATGACATGTATACTTCAATTAAAAAACTGACTGAAAAATTAAAAAAACAATTGTTAAAATATCGAAAAATGCAATGTACGTATTCACAAGTTGCTGTTTCTATTTAATAAGTTTTTAATAATTGTGAGAGGCTTGAAATATAGCCTCTTTTTTATTGATAAAATATAAACACGTACTGAATTCTTTGAAAAAGTTATAGTAAAATACTTCGTTTTACACCGTAGGTTGTGCCAGAGGTCTTTGCAATGAATAGTGAACAGCTCACTCAAATTTTAAAAGAAGCTTTTCCTGAAGCGGAAGTAGCGGTGAGCGGACAGGCTGGAAAATTTGACCTCCGTATTGTGGATGATCAATTTGAAGGTAAGCGTACTGTTGCCCGTCAACAAGCAGTTTATGCACCATTAAATACTTATATTGCAAGTGGCGAAGTCCATGCCGTAACAATTCGTGCGATGACCAAAGATGAATGGCGCAAAGCAAGCCTTTTCGGAGCTTAAATATTAATGGATAAATTTTTAATTACGGGCGGTGTTAAGCTCGAAGGGGAAGTACGCATTTCTGGTGCTAAAAATGCGGCTTTACCATTACTTGCGGCAATGATTCTTGCTGATTCTCCAATTACATTAACCAATGTTCCAAATCTTAAAGATGTAAATACTTTGGTGAAATTAATTGGTGGTTTAGGTGTCACGATCAGTTATGAGAACGATACAGTCAAAGCTGATACCTCTACTTTAGATAACCAGTTTGCGCCTTATGAACTTGTAAAAACAATGCGTGCATCTATTTTGGTATTAGGACCATTATTGGCACGTTATGGAAATGCTAAGGTTTCGTTGCCTGGTGGATGTGCGATTGGCTCTCGACCTGTAGATCAACATTTAAAAGCCCTAGAAGCGTTGGGTGCGCATATCGAAGTTGAAAATGGTTATGTGCATGCGACTGTAGATGGTCGTCTTAAAGGTGGCGAAGTGATCTTCGATATGGTCACTGTAGGCGGCACCGAAAATATTTTAATGGCGGCTGCTTTAGCGGATGGTGTAACTACAATTCGTAATGCTGCGCGTGAGCCTGAAATTACTGATCTTGCTCAAATGCTTATTAAAATGGGCGCAAAAATCGAAGGTATAGATTCAGATACACTAGTTGTTACTGGTGTGGAAAGTCTACATGGTTGTGAATACGCAGTTGTTGCAGATCGTATTGAAACGGGATCGTACTTAGCTGCGGCGGCTATTACTGGTGGTCGTGTAAAAACAACACATACAGACCCTTCATTGCTTGAATCTGTTTTAGACAAATTTGAAGAAATGGGGGCTGAAGTCACCCGTGGTGATGACTGGATTGAATTGGATATGTTAGGTAAGCGACCTAAAGCAGTAAGCTTTAGAACATTACCTCACCCAGAATTTCCAACTGACATGCAAGCGCAAATTATGGCCGTAAATGCAATTGGTCGTGGATTTGCAACGATTTCTGAAACCATTTTTGAAAATCGTTTCATGCATGTTCCTGAATTGTCACGTATGGGTGCTAATATTCAGGTTGAAGGCCATGATGCTGTAGTGACTGGTGTTGAAAAATTACAAGCAGCTCCTGTAATGGCAACAGATTTGCGTGCTTCATTCTCTTTGGTTTTAGCAGCTTTAGTTGCTGAAGGTGATACGTTAATTGATCGTATTTATCATATTGACCGTGGTTATGAGCATGTCGAAGAGAAACTTCAAGGTTTAGGTGCCAGAATTAAGCGAGTAAGTTAATGAATGACGTAAGAAACGATGATCCTAATTTTGATGTAATGGGTAATTTTGATCATGGTTTGACCTTGGCACTGAGTAAAGGGCGTATTTTAAAAGAAACTTTACCTTTACTTGCAACAGCAGGTATTAACTTGCTTGAAGACCCGGAAAAATCTCGTAAGTTGATTTTTCCTACAACACATAAGCAAGTTCGTATTTTGATTTTACGTGCGTCTGATGTGCCAACCTACGTTGAGAATGGTGCAGCTGATTTAGGTGTAGCAGGTAAAGACGTACTTATGGAACATGGTGCTCAACATGTTTATGAGTTACTGGACTTACAGATTGCAAAATGTAAGTTAATGACTGCTGGTAAAGTAGGAATGGAACGTCCAAAAGGTCGTTTAAAAATTGCAACTAAGTACGTCAATCTAACACGTCAATACTATGCAAGCTTAGGTGAGCAGGTGGATGTTATTAAGCTTTATGGTTCTATGGAGCTAGCACCACTCGTTGGTTTAGGCGATTATATTGTTGACGTGGTTGATACTGGAAATACTCTACGAGCAAATGGGCTTGAACCATTAGAAGAAATTTGCAAAGTATCCTCACGTCTTATTGTTAATAAAGCGAGCTTTAAGCGTAAGCAAGTTTTATTAAACCCAATCATTTCCCAACTTGAACAAGCTGTTCAATCACGTTAAAAGTAATTTCCTATCATGCTTTTGCGATAGTTGTAGATATGATGCCCACAAGGCCTTAGAAAAAGAGTAAACTTGGTTTTTCTTTTTCGCCTTGTGGGTAAATTGATGCGACGTTTATCGACTCAAGATCAGAACTTCAAACAGGTTTTTGCAGAGCTTTTGGCTTTTGAAACCGTTAATGATCCTAATTTAGTTCAAACAGTAGATCAAATTATTGCTGATGTTCGTCAGCATGGTGATGATCATGTTTTAAAACTTACTCAACAGTTCGATCGACATCCAGCGCATCAATTTTCCGATCTAGAATTGTCTCAACAACAACTTAAAGCTGCGTTTGATGGCTTAAATCAAGAGATTCGTGAAGCCTTGCAACTTGCGGCTGACCGTATTCGTACATTTCATGAGGCTCAGAAACAAGATAGCTGGACTTATGTAGATGATTTAGGTAACACCCTAGGACAAAAAGTGACTCCACTTGACCGTGTTGGGATTTACGTACCAGGTGGACTAGCATCTTATCCTTCATCTGTACTCATGAATGCAGTACCCGCACATGTGGCAGGTGTACCTGAAATTATTATGGTGGTGCCTGCGCCAAATGGTGAACTAAATCCACTCGTTTTAGCTGCTGCTTATTTAGCCGGTGTTAGCCGAGTATTTACCATTGGTGGTGCACAAGCTGTTGCTGCTTTAGCTTATGGTACTCAGACTGTTCCACGTGTAGATAAAATCACTGGCCCTGGAAACCGATTTGTAGCAGCAGCTAAACGTGCCGTATTTGGTCAGGTTGGTATTGACATGATTGCAGGGCCTTCTGAAATTTTAGTTTATGCAGAAGGAGTGAATAATGCTGAGTGGTTGGCGATGGATGTATTATCTCAAGCTGAACATGACACAGTCGCTCAAGCCATTTTTATTACTCCTGATGAAGCTCTTTTAGAAGCTGTAGAGTCTGCTATTGAGAAACACTTAAGTGAATTGCCAAAAGCTGATATTGCATGTACATCGATTGAAAATCGTGGAGCTTTAGTTTTAGTAAAAGACCGTGCAGAAGCTGTTGATTTGATTAATCAGGTTGCACCAGAGCATTTGGAGTTATGTCTTGATGATGCTGAAGCGATGAGCGAAGACATTCGTCATGCAGGGGCAATTTTCATGGGACGTTATACACCTGAAGCAATTGGTGATTACTGTGCTGGGCCAAACCACGTATTGCCAACATCTGGTACAGCGCGCTTCTCATCGCCACTTGGTGTATATGATTTTCAAAAGCGTTCTAGCTTGATCATGTGCTCAAAAGAGGGCGTTAAAACATTAGCTAAGACGGCTGATGTCCTTGCTGTCCAAGAAAATCTTGATGCCCATGCACGTTCGGCTCGTTATCGTTATCAATAAGCTTTAAGCCTTTTAGTATTTTTAATGATTATTCAGGGCTGACTTTCAGCCCTTTTTTGAGATAAGACTATGACTGTATCTACAGCACAAATGCGTTTTTGGAGTCCTGAGGTTCGTGAACTAGAGCCTTATGTGCCAGGTGAACAACCGAAAATCCAAAATTTATTAAAGTTAAATACTAACGAAAATCCATATCCGCCATCACCCAAAGTAGTAGAAGCAGTTCAAGCGGTATTACATGAACAAGCTGATGCGCTTCGTCTATATCCAGATCCGGATGCTACAGCTTTAAAACAAGCGATTGCTAAGCAACAGAATATTGATGTATCTCAAGTTTTTGTAGGTAATGGTTCTGATGAGGTATTGGCTCATATTTTTAAAGCATTTTTCCTTCAAGAAGAACCAATTCTGTATCCAGACATCACTTATAGTTTTTATCCAGTTTATAGCCAGTTTTTTGGAACAAAAACAAAAGAAATTCCACTCAATGAGAATTTCGAGATTGATGTCAAAGACTATGCACAACCTAATGGTGGCGTGATTATTACTAATCCTAATGCACCAACCAGTATTGCGCTCAGCTTGGCAGAGATTGAACAAGTGCTACAAGCTAATCCAGACCGTGTGGTTGTGATTGATGAAGCTTATGTTGATTTTGGTGCTGAGTCAGCTGTAAGTTTGGTAAACCGTTATGAAAATCTTGTGGTGTGCCAAACAACTTCAAAGTCTCGTTCTTTGGCTGGTTTACGCGTTGGATTTGCGATTGCTCAGTCACACTTGATTGCGGCACTTGAAGCGGTAAAAAATAGTTTTAATTCATATCCAATTGATCGCTTCGCTATAGCAGCGGCTGTTGCTTCTTTTGAAGATCAAGCTTATTTTGAAGAGCAGTGTCAAAAAGTTATTACAAGTCGAGAAAAACTGGTTAGTGATTTAACTGAACTTGGCTTTAATGTTTTGCCATCAAAAGCGAATTTTATTTTTGCTTCACATTCGCAATATGATGCTGGGCAATTAGCCCAGAAGTTGCGTGAGCAGGGCATTATTGTCCGTTATTTCAATAAGCCTCGTATTAATCAGTTTTTACGTATCACGGTTGGAACTGATGAGCAAAATGCGCGTTTAGTTCAAACTTTGAAGCAAGATATTCTTTAATATTTATTCTGCTGTGCTGTTCATCAAGTTCAGCATAGCAGAGATTTTATCTAAGCTTTCTTGATATTCAGCCTCAGCCTCTGAAGCGATAGTAATACCACCACCTGCCCAAATAGAGAGCTGGTTTTGATATTGTTGAAAGCTACGAATCAGAATATTCCAACGTCCAGTACCATCAAAATTAAAATATCCCAAAGTCCCGCAATATGCTCCTCTTGGCGCACCTTCTAACTCTTCAATAATTTGCATTGCGCGAATTTTAGGGGCACCAGTAATTGAGCCTCCTGGTAAAGCGCTAAGCAACATTTGCATAGGATTAATATCATTTTTAAGTGTAGCCGTAACTTCACTTACCATATGATGAACTTGATTGAAGCTTTCAATTTCAAATAATTTCGTTGTTTTTACTGAACCCGTATTGGCATAAATGCTCAAATCATTACGTAATAAATCAACGATCATGACATTTTCTGCCTGATCTTTTTGAGAGTTTTTTAAGGTTTGCTTTGAAAGAAAATCTTGTTCTTTATTTTTGTAACGAGGCATTGTGCCTTTAATTGGTCGAGTTTTTATGTGCTTATCTGTATTAAATTCAATAAATAATTCAGGAGAGCAACTTAATAACTCAAAATTTTTTAATTTTAAATAACCAGAATATGGAGCATTTGTTAAATTCCATAAAGCTTCTGCTTTATTTAATAATGTACCTGTAAAAGCTGTATTAAACTCTTGTGTAAGATTAATTTGATAACAATCTCCTGCTTTAATATATTCTTGTATTTTGTAAAAAGCAGTTAAATATTCATTTTTAGACCAGCGCGGTTGAATGTTTTTTTCTATTTTAAAGTTATTTATGTTTGAGCTGTTATAAGGTTTTTTTAATAGTTTTATAATGTAATTAAAAATTTCTATAGCATTAGGCTCATCACTAAAAAAGTACCATTCATTATTTATATTTTTGAGAAAAGAAGAATAAGAACCTATAAATAAAGAGGGCTGTTTATGTGTTTGATTATTTATAAATTGATTCGCAGAAAAGTCATAACTAATAAAACCAATATAACCTCCATTGAAGCTTATGGTTTTAATATTTTTATTTTTTGGTTCTTGAGATTGGAACTGCGTAAAATCTAAGAGACTTTGTGTATTAGAGGAAATTTCATAACGATTTAGATCAGTTTTATCAAATAATTTTTTTTGATTATTCTGAATGATTAAATATTTATTTGGCAAAAAACCAATAATTGGGTTGTTATCATCATGAAGATATACAAGTCCAATTAACTCTTCTAATTTTTTTAAAATATCGCTAGCCGATTGATAGCTTTCTAAAGAGATTTTTTTCTTTAACTGAGACATTTTAAACATGAAGGTGCTTGGAAGAGGTGACATAGTTTACTACAACTTCTGGCCCATCAGACGGATGAGTCGAAAGAGTTTAGTATTTCGTGGAAAAAATAACCGAACAATCTCTCAGATTTAAGAATAATTTATGAGCATGATCAGGCAATCAGCATCTGTACCGTTTGTCGGGTAATTGGCAAAAAATGCATTACAGTAGTTGAACAAAAATTAACGTAGCTGTAATTTAGTAATTGCTAAGCAAAACTACTCAAGGATTGGAAGTTTCGGTTGCCATAAAAGAAAAATGCAACTTGAGACAGTAAGAGTGGTTAAGTCAAAAAATAAATGCTCTTGGGAGAGTGCTCAATGAAAATGTTCACTAAACTTGCTTTAGTTTCTTCTTTAGCTATCAGTGCAAATGCAATGGCAATGCAATCAATGGATGATGCAGCGCTTAGTGCTGCTACAGGTCAAGATGGTATTAATATCGGTATTGCTTTAGGTTCTGGTGGTATTTCTATCGATAAACTATACCTACATGATAATGATGGTTTAGCAACATCAACAGGTATTACTGGTGCTTCAGGTACTGCTGGTTCAATCGCAATTAGTGGTGTTACGGTAACTCAAAAAGGTACAGGTAATCTTTTAGATTTAGCAATTGATACAAATGGTGCTTCAGGCTCAAACGGCGCTTTCTTAAACGTTGCAGCAACAGTAGGTGCAGTTGATGTACACGTAGGTTCAATTGGCGTAGGTACTTCTGGTACATTAAATACGACTACTGCTGTACGTGGTATTACTGAAACAGCTCCAACTGAAATTATTTCTGGCTTAGATTTATCTTTAGGTCAAATTTCTGCAAATGTTCAGTTAGGTTCAACTCCGCAAGGCGCGATGATCAAAGTAAACTCTAGCTTGCAAGGTGGTTTAACACTATCTAACTTCGGTATTAATGATGCTGCTGGTGGTGGTAAAATTGTCCTAGACAAAGTAATGGTTCGTGGTTCAGGTAATACAACTGGTGACTTGGATGTAAATGCGAACATTTCTGTTGTTCCTACAGGTTTACGTATCCAAAATAACAGTACACAAGGTATGAACGTTTATGCACAGGGCGTACACCTAGGTGCAGCGGGTAATGCTTCAATTGGTGATTTAGAAATTCAAGGTTTAAATGTAGGAACTTCTACAATTACTATTTCTGGTCACTAATTTAAAGGCTAATAAAAAAGCGCGTTTATACGCGCTTTTTTATTTATCTTAATAACTAATATCTATACTTTACTATTTAAATAATATTGGCTTATATAATAAGAAAGAATATAAAACATTTGAAATGAGAATTAATTAACAGTTTATAAATGTAAAACTATGCATTCATCAAAAAGATTAAAAAAAAGCTGTTTTTTACAAAAAAAAAAGGTATCTTCAACACACAGGGATGTAGAGCTATTGCTCTAAGAATAAAATGAATAAGGCCAGTTAGGCCACCATTTAGACCAAGTGCTTATGTTAGAGATAGTTTTAGGCTCAGCATTGATGTATTACTTTGCGACAGAAGCCTTCGAAATAGAAAAAAAACCGCCGGGAACTGTTTATTATACAGAGACTGCCGATTCACGTAATTTATCATTTCATCGTAACCATATTGAACCTGTCACAATAAAACCGGCTGTAGAAGATCAGTTTCGTGGCATTGTTCGACAAGCCTATGATTATAGTTGTGGTTCTGCTGCACTTACGACTTTATTAAATGGCTATGTTGGAACGAGTTTAACTGAACAGCAAACAATGAGTGGTTTGCTTCAGTATGGCGAATATCAACGAATTATTGAGCGCCGAAGTTTCTCATTACTTGATATGAAGCGTTTTGTCACAGCAATTGGCTTAGATAGTGGTGGTTATCGAGGTGAGTTTTCTGATTTAGTTAAACTCGGTCAACCTGCAATTGTGCCTATTTCTTATGCAGGCTTTAAACATTTTGTCGTATATAAAGCTTATAAAGATGGAAGGGTATATGTAGCTGACCCTGCTTTAGGGAATATCAGCTTTGATGAAAGTCGTTTTAAACAAATTTGGGATAATAATACTTTATTTGTTATTTCTGTTCCTGAATCACAGCGTAAAGATCTATTGGCATTAAAAGATGCAGACATGCGCCATGTGGAAGATGCCACGGTCAATAAATATGCTTTTGTTGATGTGCAATATCCAGCGTTTAATTATGATCGTACAGCAAATAAAGCTTCGACGATGAGACGTGTGCTGGATAGTGATAGCCATTCTGCAACATATGGAAAGCCGATAGAAACCTATATGCGTCTTTATTACAAACGTAAATAGTCAAATTTAAAGTTAGTAAAATAAATAAATTGGGTGGGAAAAACATGAATAATCGATGGATGAAGATGAGTGTATTGGCCTTAAGCATGAGTGCCATTACTGGAACAATCTATGCCGAAGATCAAGTACAACAAGCACAAGTATCTAGTTCGAATCAGTCTGTAGCAAATGGAACAGAAAGCTCTGACTCTTCAGAAGCTACAACCTCTAGTTCAGCTACAGCAGATAATACTACGCAAGCATCGAATGCAGTAGATACGAATGCCGCAGCTCCAGCTCCAAATAGTGAGGCACATCAAGCTGCAAGTGCGTTACAGAAAAAAGAAGGTGATGCTAGTCAGGAAACAAACTTACAAGAAGTATTTACTTCAAATGAACGCCAATATTCTTTGATTAAGAAGGGTGTAATTTCTTCTTATTATGACCTTGATTACACTTACTACCGCGATACCCGTATTGATTTGGCTTTATCGGATAGTTCTTCTCAACTTAACCGTTTACGTGTTGAGGAAGATGCTAACCATACATTGACGAACAGTTTCACCTTTCAGTATGGGGTATTAGATAACTTAACTCTATCAGCAACTCTTCCTTTCGTTGCAAAGTCTGAAATTATTAAAGATAAAACAACAGCTGGTTTAGGGGATATTTCTTTTGGTGCACGTTGGGAACCTTTCCCGTTAAAGCAAGGCCGTTTACCACTTGTTCTTTTTGGTAGTGTATCTACTAAAACAGGTGATAGTCCTTATGAGATCGGTTTAGATGAGCTGTCAACAGGTAAAGGGTATTACTCGGTTGGTGTAGGGGCGAGTACCCGTAAATATATTGATCCAGTCGTTCTCTTCGCTTCTGCATCTGCCAACTATGGCTTTAAAGAAAGTGGCCTGAATCAAGCCCGAGGTTCACGTATTTTAGAGTCTTTTGATCCAGGGATTAGTGGTGGCTTCTCATTTGGTTTTGCCTATTCGTTTAACTATGACGTGTCTTTAACAATGTCATATCAGCAAAGTTTTAATATGAATGCTGAATTCCAATTTAATAATGGCGAGTCTTATAAGTCACCAGATCAAAGTAGTGGAATGTTATCTTTTGCTTTAGGTGTTCGCGTTTCGCCTGACACGATTGTCAACGGTACTGTTGGTATTGGTTTAACTGAAGATGCACCAGATATTTCACTTGGTTTGTCGTTCCCGTTAGATATTTTAGGTTTTAATAAAAAACAAAAATAAGGAGATAAGCAGGTGAAATATCCTAAATTATGTCCTTTAACGGCGGCAATTGTTATCTCCGGTTTTTCTAGCTTTGCCAATGCTCAATTAGGACAAAACCTAGCTGTTGATATTCGTTCACTATCGATGGGGAATGCTGTAACTGCAGATCCTCCTGGTATTAGTGCAGTTCACTTTAACCCTGCGGCCTTAGCAAAAATTGATGGGCTGCAAACAGATGTGCAAGGGATTCTTGCTAATTTTGATATTCAGCGTGAATTCTCGGCTCCTCCTGGTTATAACATCTTTGGCTATTCGGATGACCCTCTTGTTTGTAATGATGGTCCAGAAGTTTCTGCTAATATTTGTACAGATTTTAAAGGGACAGTGCATGGCGATGTCGAGTACGCAAGCCTATATGTACCTATCCTTAAGAAAATGGTTGATCTCGGAGCAGGGTATCCATTAGTTGCTCCTACAGCTGGTATTGCCTATAAACCACCTGGCTCAAAAGTTACTTATGCGACAGCAGTATATGCACCATTGGTAGCAGGGTTTGGAGCAGAGAATGGTAATCCTGGTAACTACATGGGGCAACAAGTTGCGGTAGAGAGAATTACCTATTTATCACCATCTTTTGGTTATCAAGTAAATGATCATTTATCACTTGGTGCTTCTGTGGGGATGTCTTACAACGCGATTGCACTGAAAACTGATCTACGTTTTCCCAATGAGATGATTGGTGTATTGCGTATGGTTGATGAAGTGGTATGTGCGCCTTTTAAAAATAATAGTGACATGATTACGGACTTACTATTATTTGGTATGTGTAATGCTCAAGAAGGCATGAATCCATTTAATAAAATGGGCGCACTACAAGTTTCGTTAGAACAATCATTAAGCCCAAGTTATAACCTAGGTTTACTCTGGGAACCAACTGATGATTTTGGCTTTGGTATGGTTTATCAAAGTGCTGCCAAAATGCGTTTAAAAGGCAAGTACATGATTGATAATGCCAGAGCACCTCAAGAACTTATCAAGGGTCTTAACTCATCTGCTACAGGACAAATTTTAGCAGCTATTCTTGGACTACCAGGAAGTGTACCTAATGTTGAGTCTGGTTTGGTCGCAATGGATCTTGAATATCCAGCACATTTCCAAGCGGGTATTAAATATAAAATATTACCAGATTTACAAGTTAACTTTGATGTCGGATGGACCGATTATTCTGCTTGGAATAAATTTAAGTTCGAATTCGATCGCCAAATTACGTTATTAAAAGTGGCTAAGCTTTTATCTAATGACGTTACCGATAATTCATTGGCATTGCCACTGAAATTTACTTCGCCATGGAGCTGGGGAATTGGCCTTGAATACTCAGCAACTGATCGTTTGAAATTACGCGCTGGTTATGAGCCTCGTGCCAGTTCGATACCTGATGATAAGCGTAATACCATGGTTCCGATCAATAATGCACAATTATTCGGTCTTGGAGTAGGGTATCGTTTTGATGCGGATACTGATCTAGATCTTTCAGTGGGTTTTTTACGTAGTCGTGACAATATTCCAGCTTGTACGAGTACATTATCAAACAAGTGTGGTGTCGATAATATTTTATTAAACCCTTATTCTGGTTTAGATGTAAAAACGAATACAAAAGTTACAGTACTTGGTTTGAGCTATAGAACAAAATGGTAAAACAATATAAATGGATGTTTCGACCTAGATTTGCTATCTCAACTTTATGTATTGCGATAGCAAGCGTTTCTGTATCTTATGCAGATGGTTTCTATACAATCATTGGTCCAGATGGTCGCCCATTGATTGTGCCGAGTAAAAAAGTCGAACAGAAGCAATCAAGTATTAGAGTAGAAGCACCCAAGCAAGTTGCGCAGCCTAAATCTGTCGTTATACCTGTTCAAGAATTACCTCGTGAAAATTCTCATAATTCAAAAGAACCTAAAAAGTTTGAACCGCGCGCTACAAAAAAATTAAATACTGCACCGACTGCACCGACTGCACCGACTGCACCGACTGCACCGACTGCACCGACTGCACCGACTGCACCGACTGCACCGACTGCACCGACTGCACCGACTGCACCGACTGCACCGACTGCACCGACTGCATCAGAGCTTCCTTTAACAGTTAGTAAAGCTCAGAAGAGTGAAGTTAAAAAGCAAACGAGTACTGTTAAGGAAGAAAGTACTCCAGCTAAAGTTTCTTCATCTGTACCAAATACTTCACAAACCATTTCTACTCAAAATTCGTCAAATGATCCATCTAAATTTACAACTGTTGACGGAGTAGAATATGTAAATAATGAGTATTTAGAAGATCAGGAATTTAATCTTGAAGGCAAAAAACGCTTTTATGTTATGCCGGATGGTTTAGGGCGAACAGAGTTTATTGAGCGGAAAAAGGGTGTAAGTAAATCTACGCTAGAACAATTGTTTAATAAGCAATCTCAGGATGATCAAGCAGCGATTGTTTTAGCTCCAACCTATATACGTCTGTCTCAAAAAGAATTAGAAACGACTTTTGAGCAAGATAAGTGTTTTGTGCAAGGCTACAAAAAGTCAATCAAAGTGCTTGGATCTAAAAAAGAAGTAAATTTATGGCCTCGTAAGCCGTTAAAAGAAAAGTTTGAATATGAGCTAGTAAAACTAGATCCATCTGTACAAAACTTACAGCTTATGTCATTTGCAGCGAGTAATTCTGCGCCTCTATATTATTGGCCTTTAGCTATATTTTTAGATGAGAAGGGTTGTATTTTAGAGGGTGCAAGTGGTTTTAAGAGCAAGTCTTATCCTTCTACGATATTACAACATGCATCAATTCAAGGTACTTTAAGAGTGCCGCCTCATGCACGTTATATGATGTTAACTCCGTTATCTTCCTCTGTAGATGTAGCAGAACACGAGTTATCAAATCAGGGACAGATTCAAATTTCAGTATTACGTTAAAAATAAGTAGGGTATCTAATGAATAAAAAATTATTATGGCCTTTTGCATTAACCACATTAGCAATCATGCTGAATGGTTGTGGCGGTGGTAGCTCAACCATTAATGAAGATCCTACAAGTGGTTCTGGTAGTTCAAATGCAAATGGAAGTTGCGCTGCATCAAGCAATGATTGTTTAGAGTTTTCACTCGATTATCCGGTTGCTGGTCTAAATTTTACCTGTAGTAGTGCTGCAAATCAGAGTTTTGTTACTAAAGCTTCAGGAAACAGTGTTGTTGGTACATGTAAACTTGGTGATACAGCAAACTTCTTTTTACAAGGTACTCAAACTAAAACAAAGATCGATTTGGGTTCCATCAATTTAGATAATATTTCAAAAATTAAGGTAGTTGTTCCGCCACGTTTAAAAGTTATGGATATGGCAACGGCTTTAACGGGTGTAGCACCCGCTTCATTAAGTCAAGATGATCCGACCATTCGTGTAGCGATGGCCTTAGTTAAACTCTTTCAAAGCGTTGGTTTAGAGCGTGGTGATAATATTGTTGGAGATATACAACCTACACTATTTACTGAAGATAAGAAAAACACGTTAAATGTTGTACTTCAAAATATTACTGCTGCTGAATGGAAAAGTGGTGCATACATTGGTATTTTGAAACCTTGGTTAGATGTTAGTCAAATTGATAATAATCAAGCTTTTGCTTTAGTAACTCAATTGGCTCATTTAAGTTTAGTGGGTTTATATCAGTCGGATTACTTGACGCTAGCTGAACCTAATTTAATCTCTGAGAATTTTTATGGATGTAATTTAGCGAATTTAGCGAATTGTCCAAAAAATGCAGCGAATACCCAACACGTGATAGGTAATTTAT
This sequence comes from Acinetobacter sp. ABJ_C4_1, assembly GCF_044538495.1. NCBI lineage: Bacteria > Pseudomonadati > Pseudomonadota > Gammaproteobacteria > Moraxellales > Moraxellaceae > Acinetobacter > Acinetobacter sp. ABJ_C4_1. Next base: position 15,901 of record NZ_JBIUCQ010000016.1, read on the forward strand.
TCTTACTTTCAGATCGCCAAGGCTATACATTTGGTTATGGCTTACAATGGAAAGGAACAAGTACGACTACCAGTAACTCAACAGTTACAGCAGTTATGGAAGTATTAACTAAATCTAAGCCAGCTCAACTTACAGCAAATGCTCAAACCACATGGCTTGATCCAGTACAGGCTGAGATAAAATCAACACAACCATTCCATTTAAAAGCTTCAGCTAATAGCGATGAAGATTTACTAATTTATCAAGGTAAATTATTAAATGATTCGTTTATTGCTGGTCGTGAAAGTCTATATTTAGGGGCAACAAATAGTAAAACACCAAATCCTCAACACTATGCGCTATGGCGTCAAAGTATAGGCAACCAAAACTATAATGGTTCTCTAGATATCTATAAAGTGACCCCAGCAAGTTATCTTGCAAAAGATATCTTTAGAACTTCAAAAAATGTGAGCTCTGGGCAAACTTATATTTTCCCGTTATACGGAACTTTAAATATTAAATTTGATACAGCTGGAATTTCTCCAATCGATTTAGGTATTGTGATTGATGAAAATGGTGATATTCGTACGGATATTAAACCTAATGCAACCGCAACAGATATGTCTGGCCAATGTGGCGTCGTTTCAGATAATACTTTAATTGATAACTATGGGGTTCAACAGTATCGCATAGGAACAACGGGTGGTACTGAGTCTGCTTCAAATGATAAATCAATTACAGTAAAAATGATTTTTGCTGAACCGAAGTTAGGTAATCTCAATGGTATTTTGGCAGGGTTAAACTCGAATGTTGTTCAAGGTACTACTGCGACTGGTAGTCAAACATTGATTGTAAGTGGGGCAAAAATTAACGTTGCTAACCTATTACAAGGACAGCTAAATGGTATTAATCTGACAACGTATGATAACAAGACAGTGTCATGGTTAAATCCATATGCCTTCTATCAACGAGTCTATAACAATATTAAAGATGTGAGCCCAGCTCCTACAGAAGATGATAAAGCTTTAGCTCAGCGAATGAGTGGAACGATAACGATTAGGACTGCTGATTGTTATCAAATTAAGACAAAATAAAAGTCCAAAAAAAGACCGCAAATGCGGTCTTTTTTATTATCTAGCTCATTAGCCTGTATGGTCTAAACGAGTTCCTAGCGTTTCTAGGTGCGTTGGAAAAACTTGTTTTTTACGGTCTTCAAAATAATGTTTGAGTGTGTGCTCGACACTTGGGAAAGCTAGCTCTCCCCATGGAATTTCATGCTCTTCAAACAGACGACTCTCGATGCTTTCTTCACCTGCACCAAAAATTCCATCTTTCAGTTGTGCTTTGAAAAGTACGTAAATTTGGCCAATACGAGGAATATTGTACATACAGTAGAGTTGTTCTATTTCTATCTCGGCTTCTGCTTCTTCACGAGTTTCACGTGCTGCGCCTTGTTCCATGGTTTCAAACAATTCCATATAACCAGCAGGAAGCGTCCATAAACCATAACGAGGTTCGATAGCTCGACGACAGAGTAATACTTTGTCTTCCCATAACGCTAAGGCACCGCAGATTACTTTGGGGTTTTCATAGTGAATATTGCCACAATGAGTACAAACATGGCGTACTTTATGATCACCTAAAGGAATTTTTTGTTCGGTTTTATGCCCACACGCTACACAGAAACTCATAATTATCATCGAGTATAGAGATGACTCAGCATAACTGAATTTTTAGACTTACGCATCAACTCTATTCCCTAAGTTTTATTTTCAGATATGATGAAAAGAGAGACAGAATAATAGGTGAAAGGTATGGAAGAGCACTTGCTAACGCAAAAGTTACAGCAAAGATTGCGCTTTTCCACCCGCATACAAGAAGCACAAGCTGCGGTACTTATTGCGATTACAAATGAAAATAATCCTAAGGTATTACTTACACGCCGTTCAATACATATGAACAACCATGCGGGGGAGGTTTCTTTTCCGGGGGGAAAGCGTGACCCCAGTGATACCAGTAATATTGTTGTAGCGCTAAGAGAAGCTCAAGAAGAAACGGCTTTAAACCCGTTTGATGTGCAGTTGTTAGGTGATTTGCCGATGCAGCGCGCAAGAAGTGGTTTGTCTGTAAAACCAATTGTTGGGCTTATTCCACCAGAGGTTCATTTAATACCTCAGCCTACTGAAATTGATCGAATTTTTTTTGTGCCTTTACAACAACTTATAGAGACGCATCCGACGCCCTATGAAGTTCGATATGCTCATCAGTCTTTGTATTTTCCAAGCTTACAGATTGATAATGAAATTATCTGGGGTTTAACTGCTCGTATGTTGGTGGCTCTATTTAAATATGGTTTAGGCTACCAAAAAGAATGGCCATTTTTACTCAACTCGCCAACGTTTGGGATGCCAAAATTTTCTCATAAAAAATGAAGATCAGGATTGATAAATTATGATGTATAGCTATCAAGGACAGCACCCAAAAGCATTACATGAGCCATGGGATGGCTGGGTTGCTCCAACAGCAACGCTTATTGGACAAGTAGAATTAGGCCGTCAGGTCAGTATTTGGTTTGGAGCGGTAGTACGTGCTGATAACTGTGTCGTTCGGATTGGTAATTTTTCTAATATTCAAGAAAACTCGGTATTACATACCGATGCAGGCCTTGAACTAAATATTGGTGAATATGTCACGGTCGGACATAAAGTCATGCTGCATGGTTGTACGATTGGTGATAATAGCCTGATTGGTATGAACGCCGTCATTTTAAATCGGGCTGTGATTGGTAAAAATTGTATTATCGGTGCTAATGCTTTAATACCAGAAGGTAAAGTGATTCCAGATAACTCAGTAGTGATGGGTTCACCAGGAAAAATTGTGAAAACTTTGGATGAAGATGGCGCGGCAAAAATACGTTTGAGCGCACTACATTATGCTGAACACTTTAAAAGCTATGCTGATTTAAAAGAATTTCACTTTTAAAATTTTAGTAAGAAATTTTCTATGCCAAGCACTCGCTTGGCATTTTTATTTAGATAGGAACAACTCGCCTAACAGGGCCGAGTGGAGTATCATTACTTCCGTTTTTAATCTGATTCAATACTAAGGTTGTGCATGAAACTGCTGGCGTTGGAAACTGCAAACGAGCAATGTTCCATTTCATTAATTGATGAAACCCAAGAACTATTTTTCCAACTCGATACGCGAGCGAAAGCACAAACTCAGACCATTCTGCCAATGATTGAGCAAGGGTTGCAACAAACCGAACTTGACGTAGCTGGTTTAGATGCAATTGCCTTTAGTCGAGGGCCAGGTTCTTTTAGTGGTGTTCGAATTAATGCTGCTGTTGCTCAGGCATTAGCTTGGTCACAAGATTTACCAGTGGTTCCAGTTTCTACGTTACAAGCTCTCGCACAGGCGGCTTACCGACTTGAAGGTTTAGAACAGGTGACTGCGGTACTCGATGCACGTATGAACGAAGTTTACATTGCAAGTTTTGTTCTAGATGAGCAAGGCATCATGCAGTGTATCGATGAAGAAAAATTAATGAACTACGAGCAAGCGGCTGCTTATGCAAAGCATTGCTTAATTGGTTCAGGTGCTAAGCTTCTTCAAGCCGATGCAGAGCATCAAACAATCACTGCCACTGCACAAGACATTGCTTCGATTGCACGTGTCTATGCCACGCAAAAGCAGTGGGTTGATGCAGAACATGCTTTACCGGTTTACTTGCGTGATGATGCGTGGAAAAAAATAGCAGATCAGGGTAAAGCAAAATAAAGGCACTACTCATGCACATATATTTTGAAGTAGATTTTCAAGAACAAGCACAGCACTACCAAGCTGTGCTTTGTTCTAGAGGTGTGACAGCCGTCTTACAGCCCATTGAAAAACTCAATGCTCGTTTCTTACGTTTAAACCCCGAACTGGCACTTTGTGTAGATGAAAACGGACTTTGGTTATCTGCAAATGGTATGAAAATGCAGCCTGACTGGAAAGCTGAAATTCCACGCTTAAAACGAGCAAGTCTTAAATCAGAAATGATTGCTCGAGCTTGTCAGCTGGGCGAAAAACCAGTACTTGTAGACGCAACAGCGGGTTTAGGCCACGACAGCTTACTCATGGCGTATTTAGGTGCTCAAATACAGCTTGTTGAACGCCATCCGATTTTATTTACTTTACTTGAAGATTCAAAAGCTCAGGCACAGCATGATCCATTTTTAGGTCAGTTTATGGATCGTATTCAACTGGTGTTTGCTGACTCTGCAAGCTATTTACAGCAATTAGATCAAGAAGCAAAAACGGTTGATGTGGTTTATTTAGACCCGATGTTTCCACAACGTGACCAGAACCAACAAGCGATTAAGAAACAAGCCCAAGTCAAAAAGCAGATGCAGCTTTTGCATTTACTTTTACCAGAAGATGGAGAAATGGACTTAGGCGATAATTTGCTTGAGTTGGCTCAGAAAGTTGCCAAGCGAGTGATTGTGAAACGGCCACGACATGCTGTTTTTTTAGCAAATCAAGAGCCAGCCCATCAGTGGCAGGGGGATGCTTGTCGTTTTGATGCTTACTTTCAGTAAGCTTATGTAAGGTTAAGTTTTATTGCTTGAATAATGCACAAATATATGTGATATAGTTCAAAAGCATGATTGCTAAAATTCTTAGCAGGCATACACTTATGGTGCCTGACAAAAACGAAATTTTTGAAACCTTTTTATGATTGATCTCAAACCTTCCATTAACTTTTGGCATGATTTTAAAAGTAACCAGCTTGCCGGAATGTGGTTATTTTTGGGGTCAAGACGTTCCTTACAGATTGTACATCCCTCTATTCTTCAGCTTATTGTTTGGGGAATATTAGGTGGATGTACCAACTCACTTTATAGCTGGCTTGTTGCTGGTCAAACGGGTGATTTCAACTCGCAAGGCTTAATTGGGTACGCACTCTGGCCTTTTATCGCGCTTATTGTCGGTATTTTTTTATCACAGCGTATTAATCAACCGCGTTTGATGTTAGTTCCAGCTTTGCTTTGGCTGGTTTTAGATACCAATATTTTATTAATCCAATGTTTAATTCAATATTTGGGTTCTAATGGTTATCTAAACTTTATTCCCGATGCCATTTATAACGGTATTTTACCAAGCCTATTTGTAGCACTTTTTGTGTGGCAAAGTTTAGCTGTTATTTGGGTTTTCTCACGTGAGCTCAAGTGGCCTTGGTGGGAGCGGGCATTGGTCATGGTTGCGACTATTGCGACCATGGTTGTTTGGCAGCTTTCTGTAAAAGATCAGCCTATTTGGAAAGTAGAAGACTCTCCACCTACGTTTGCCGAAGATGCTTTCTATGCACAAAGCAAGTTACTTCATGATGCCTTAGAACAGGTCCAATATGGTGAAGTGGCGAAAAGTCATTGGTATTTCTTGGGTGTTGCGGGCGATAGTTACCAAGATGTTTTTAAATCGGAAGTGGTCCGTATTAAGGAACAATTCGATACGCGTTTTGGTACAGTTGGGCGTTCGATGATGCTGGTCAATAATCCGGACACTCGAACTGAAATCCCGATTGCATCTAAAACTAGTATAGAGTTGGCTCTACGCCGTATGGGCCAACAAATGAACCGTGATAGTGATGTGCTGTTCTTATACATGACATCGCACGGTGAACAGAATCATTTTGAAATTGAAAATGCACCTTTAGATTTGGGGCAAGTCGATCCGAAATGGTTACGTGAAACACTCGATAAAGCAGGTATTCGTTGGCGCGTGATTGTCATTTCTGCTTGTTACTCTGGAAGTTTTATTCCTGCTTTACAGTCACCAGATACTTTAATTATTACGGCATCTGCGGCAGACAAAACCTCTTTTGGCTGTAATAACGAAGCTGACTATACTTATTTTGGACGAGCTTTCTTTGACTTGGCGATGCGAGAGCAGTCTTCAATGAAAGATTCGTTTAATGCTGCCAAGCAAACCGTAACCAAATGGGAAGTAGCTCAAGGTGTAGACCCTTCAGAGCCACAATGGATGATTGGTAAGAATATGGAACTTATGCTACCTCAGTTGGAAAAATATCTTTTTCCACAGCAAAGTACAGGTAGTGTAAATATTGCTCAAACACAAACAGAGGCTAAAAACAATGCAACTCCTGCAAAAAAACCGCTGCTTTGAAGGTGAGCAGCGTATCTACCAGTTCGATTCTCAATTATTAAAAGGCTCTACTAAGTTTGGTGTCTATTTGCCACCTGCTGCATTAGAAGGTAAACCATGTTCTACATTGTTTTACTTGGCGGGTTTAACGTGTACTGAGGAAACCTTTGCCATTAAAGCACATGCACAGCATATGGCAGCCCAGCTTAGTCTTATACTGATTACGCCTGATACTTCACCTCGTGGTGAACAGGTAGCAGCTGGTGACAATTGGGATTTAGGACAAGGTGCAGGTTTTTATATTAATGCAACGCAAGCGCCATGGTCTGAACATTATCAGATGGAAAGCTATTTAATTGATGAGTTATATCCACTCATTTTAAAAAGCTTTCCAGTAAATGCTCAGCAAGTTGGTGTCTTTGGACACTCAATGGGTGGCCACGGTGCATTAACTTTAGCGTTTAAATATCCTGAAAAGTTTAAGTCGGTATCCGCTTTTGCTCCGATCTGTTCGCCAAGTGAATGTGCATGGGGTGAAAAAGCATTTAGCCATTATTTAGGTGCAGATCGTGAGAGCTGGTTGGACCATGATGCCACAGCTTTAGTCTCAAAAAATGGTGCGGTTTTTAGCGAAATTTTGGTTGATCAGGGATTAGATGATCAATTTTATGAACAACTTCACCCTGAAAAATTTAAGCAAGCATGTTTAAAGGCAGGACAGCCTTTAACTTTAAGACAACATGCGGGCTATGATCATGGCTATTATTTTATCCAGACCTTTATGGATGAGCATTTGCAGTTTCATGCAATCCAGTTGGAAAAGGTCGCTGGCTAATAATTAGTGCTGCCATTCCACTTGAAATTCTTGTTGAGCCATACGGTTTAGATGATCAAGCACCACTTTTTCTAAGTGATCGTGGTCATCTAACTGGCTATCAATAGCAACGCTTAACTGCTCTGTTTCTGGTGCAAGCGTGATCGTTGCTGTAGGCATTAAGATTTTGAAATCTTGTTCAGTTTCTTGTACTTCAAACTTGTGCTTCCAATGATTGACTAGACGTTTTGCAATGCGTTTTCCATCGTTTGTTAATAGATGAGTTGTGCTTTTCATTATCAATCCTCACATTGGTTTAATGTACCTTAACAAATTCGTTTCGCCGTTAGCATTCTATTGTTGCAACGTTACGTTGCAAGTTTGAAATGTTATCATTTAAGCAAGGAAGGGCAGGCCAAGTAGGTTCTTTTTTGTTATAATTTTCAGCCTCTCCTTAAATTTTTAGCCAGGTCATCCACCTATGTCCAAGCCTTACTTGATTGCTCCTTCTATTTTATCTGCCGATTTTGCTCGTTTAGGCGAAGATGTAGACAAAGTGTTAGCCGCAGGTGCCGATGTAGTACATTTTGACGTGATGGATAATCACTATGTTCCAAACTTAACTTTTGGTGCTGGTGTATGTAAGGCTCTAAAAAACTATGGTGTTAAAGCTCCAATTGATGTGCATTTAATGGTGTCTCCAGTTGACCGTATTATTGGTGATTTCCTAGAGGCTGGCGCTGATATTATTACTTTCCACCCAGAAGCATCTCACCACATTGATCGTTCATTACAGCTGATTAAGTCTGGTGGTGCTAAAGCAGGTTTAGTCTTTAACCCAGCAACGCCGTTACACCATTTAGATTATGTGCTTGATAAAGTTGACCAAATTTTAATAATGAGTGTAAACCCTGGCTTTGGTGGACAAAAGTTCATTCCAATGACTTTAGAGAAATTACGTGCAGCGCGCAAAATTATCGATGCAAGTGGCCGTGATATCCGTTTAGAAGTTGATGGTGGTGTTGGCCCAGCAAATATTCGTGAAATTGCAGAAGCGGGTGCAGATATGTTTGTTGCTGGTTCAGCTATTTTTGGTCAACCAGATTATAAAGTTGTGATTGATCAAATGCGTGCAGAGCTTGCTAAAGTAGGGACGAAAGAGGTTTAACAGCTTTTTTGTGCTTGGATAATGTGAGAAGTGCTTTTCGCCACTCACAGCATAGCTGTTCGTCTTGCACTCGGGCAGCGATACATAATCGCTGCTACCCCTCGTTCATGTGGATAACTTTGTTTATAACTGTATGGATAACTGTGTTGATAACCGTATGGATAAGATGTTGGTAAAATAAACAAAACTAGATCAACCGTTTACTCTCTAAACAAAATGTACGAAAAAAGAACGCTTTGGCGTTCTTTTTTTATGCGTATTGAATATTTTATTGTCTGGTTTTTTATTAAGCTTTGCTAAAAAATAACCTGTGCAAAAAACGAAATGAGGCTGTATAAAACTTTTAAAAACTTATAGAGAGAAAACTGTAAAAGTGTCATGAAAAGTAAAGCTAAATTTGCTTTAATAAGATTTTAGTAAGAGACCTAGATCATTAATGACAGTAAAAATTTTAGCGGTAGATATGGATGGGACTTTTCTTAATTCTAAGAAGCAGTACAACAAAGCACGTTTTTTAAAACAGTATGAACAATTAAAACAAAATAATATTCATTTTGTGGTGGCCAGCGGTAACCAACTCGCAAAGCTTGTGACCTATTTTCCAGAAATTAATCATGAAATAGCTTTTATTGCAGAAAATGGCGCACATGTTGTAGATGCTGGACAAGAACTCGCTTTTGCCCATTTAAGCAAAGAACAATTTAGTAATATTATAAAAGCGATTGACTCTGCGTATACCTCGACTATGGTGATCTGTGGGAAACAGAGTGCTTATGTACATAGGAGTATGAATGCAGAGGACTACGCTAAAGTCGCTCGATATTTTGAGAAGCTGACAGTTATTGATGATTTTTATGCACTAGATGACTTGGTGTGTAAAATTACTTTTACTGCTCAGGAAAACGAAAGCTTTGCGATTTTTGAACATTTTCAGAAAAAAAGTTTTGTAGCAGATAAAGTTTTAGTGCCTGTTTCAAGTGGTTTTGGTTTTATCGATTTAATTCTTCCTGATCAGCATAAAGCGCATGGTTTGAAGCTATTACTACAAAAATGGCAGATTGAGCCTAATGAAGTGGTGGCGATAGGTGACAACAATAATGATATCCAGATGATTAAAGCAGTCGGTTATGGTTTTGCTGTTGAAAATGCTGTTCAAGCTTTAAAAGCAGTAGCGCCTTATGCAACAGTAAGTAATGAACAAGAAGGTGCACTAGATGTGATTGATTTAGTCCTTCAGCATCAACCTCCGTTTGCTTAATGACCGTAAAAACAATCAATTAAGATGTAAAATTGTATCTGATTTAAAACTTGGTTATGCTAATACACCATAGATAAATGGATTGCTCAAGGCAATAAATGATGACACTGCAACACTTACGCAAGTATGCTTGGTTTGTGTTCCTAATGACTTTGGTCGTTGGGTGGAGTGGCGTGTCTGTTGCTCAGATGCCTATGCAGCATGATCTTCATACAATGCCATGCCATAGTAAACAAATGACACATCACACTATGCAGGGTCAAGCTGATGATCAGGCGATGTGTCATCAATCTATGGTGAAAGTTTCTCAACATGGTGAACACTGCCAAGACTGTAATCCCGTCCATTGCCAGATGGTGAATTTGGCTTTGCAGCAAACGGTACCAGATGTTGAAACTTCATTTATTCCTATTACATCTCAATTTAGTAGTGTTTATCAGGCTCAGCATTTAGCCGGATACTGGCAAGAAATTTTACGTCCTCCAAAAGCTTAATCCTTTCTTACTTATTTTTTAGTTCAAAGGATTACAGCAATGTCTCATAAAACAATTAGCAGCCTCGTCGCTGTATTTGGTCTATTGGTTTCACCATGGGCCCTCGCGGCAATTAAGGAATATCACCTTAATATTAATGAACAACAGGTCAATATTACTGGTCAGCCGCTCAAACGAATTACCGTAAATGGAAAATTTACAGCCCCACTTCTTGAGTTTGAGGAAGGGGATGAGGCTGTTATTCATGTTCATAACCAATTAAAGAATCAAGATACGTCTTTGCATTGGCATGGGTTGTTACTGCCAGGGTTAATGGATGGTGTACCGGGTTTTAATAATTTCAAAGGAATCGCGCCAAACGGAGATTTTGTTTACCGCTTTAAGGTGAAGCAAAATGGTACTTATTGGTATCACGCGCATAGTAAAGGCCAAGAGCAAGATGGTTTATATGGGCCACTCGTAATTTACCCCAAAGGGAAAATACCAGTTGCGGCGCATGAAAAAACTGATCGTGATTATGTAGTGATGCTTTCAGATTTTCATAATTCTTCTAGCGATAGTATTTTAAAGAATTTAAAGAAATCTGCTGAGTATTATCAAAACCGCCGTGAAACCGTATCTGATGTGTGGAAGCAAGTTAAAGCACAAGGCTTAAAGGCAACTTGGCAAGATCGTTCCATGTGGAATCAGATGCGGATGTTAAAAACCGATATGTCTGATGTGACGGGTTATACCTTCTTAGTTAATGGCAAGACACCAGAGCAAAATTGGACAGGTAATTTTAAAGCTGGAGATAAGGTTCGATTACGATTTATTAATGCATCAGCAATGTCATTTTTTGATGTCAGAATTCCAAATTTGAAAATGACTGTTGTGAGTGCAGACGGACAGCCAGTGAAGCCTGTAGCAATTGACGAGTTTCGTATTGGTACAGCCGAAACCTACGATGTCATTGTAGAACCTAAACAAGCAAATTATCAGATTGAAGCAGAGTCTATTGATCGTAGTGGTTTTGCTATCGGCACTTTGCACAATGAAAATGCGCAAGCTGTAGGGCCAATTCAAATGGCACAGCCGCGTCCGCGTGCTTTATTAACCATGGACGATATGGGCATGAATCATGGTAGTGGAAGTGATGAACATGCTGGCCATCAAATGAATATGCAACATGACATGCCATCAATGCCTGAAATGAAAAAAGAGGCTGTTCAAAATAGTGCTAACCATCATCATGCAATGATGAACATGGATCATGACATGAAAAATATGTCATCTGAAGAACATGATCACTCTATGATGCAAATGAAGCACGATATGTCGGCTATGCCTGAAATGAAACATGATATGCAGGCAATGTCGTCTAGCGAACATGACCACGCTATGATGAATATGAAGCATGAGATGCCATCTCAATCTGAGAATAAGACTAAAAATGATGAGCCCGTTTATGGCTGGGCAAATGCTTCAACACCAGCAGGTATGAAAGCACTGCAATATAGTGATTTGCAGTCTTTAACACCGCAGCCAGATACTCGTGCGCCCGAGCGTGAGTTAGTCATTCGTTTAGGCGGCAACATGGAACGTTATATCTGGACCATTAATGGCAAGAAATTTAACGAAGCTGCACCATTACAAGTTGAATATGGCGAACGTATTCGCTTGAAGTTCGTGAATGACAGCATGATGGCCCATCCAATGCATTTACATGGCATGTTCATGCAATTGGAAAATGGTCAACAAGCTGAAAACTTGCCAAATAAACATACCGTTATTGTTCCACCCGGAAAGACAGTTACTGCGTTATTAACAGCCGATGCCTTGGGTGAATGGGCGATTCATTGTCATTTGCTCTATCACATGAGTGCGGGAATGATGAATAAGTTGATTGTGGCTCAAGTGAATGATGGAGTAGTAGATGCATCTCAAGCACCTGTTCAATCTGAAAATGAAAAAGGAGCTAGTCATGCGCATCACTAAGTTATTTTCTCAAATGATATGTTGCGGTGTTTTCTCTGGTGTATCGGTTCTTGCTTTGGCACAAGAACCTTTAACTCATGATCATTTACGTGAACATGGTGGACAGATCTATCAAGCAACAAAGATTGATACTGGCTGGACTCAAAATGAAGAGGGTGAAGGCAGTTTTTCTTCTGAATTGGAAAGCTGGGTGGGAACTGATGAAAATAAATTATTCATCAAAGCCCACGTTGAAAAAGCCGAGTCAGAAGATGCTAATTATGGCGGTTCAGTACTTTATAGCCGAAATGTAGCTGACTATTGGGATGTGCAGGCCGGGGTAAACTATGAGCGTTTACAACGTGAAGATGAAAAGCAAGATCGCTGGGCAGGTGTAGTGGGTTTACATGGCATGGCGCCTTACTTTTTTGAAACCGATGCTTATCTTTACGCAGGTGAAGATCAGTTATGGAAGTTGAGCCTAGAGACTGAAAGGGACTTACTCTTTACCCAAAAGTTGATTGGTAAGCCCTATTTAAAAGCAAATGTTGTTTTACAAGATGAATCTCGCTATGCCAGTAAAACGGGGCTATCAAGTTTACAAGCTGGCTTTCAAACCCGTTATGAAATCAATAAAAAGGTCATGCCATTTGTTGATGTCGGTTACGGCTATGAAAAAGGCTTAAAACAAACTGCTTGGCAAACTGGAACTGACTCTGAACATGGTTGGTATTATGGTGCAGGGTTAACACTTAAGTTTTAATTGCCGAACAAAAAGTAAGCTTAATGACATGCCATTGGTTTATACTGATGGCATTGTTTTTTGTGTCAGTTATGGTGCAAAGATGGCTTTAGAAAAACAAGAGAATCAAATAAATGTAAATAAAAGCTGTGGGTGCTCAAGCGTAGCAACTCAGGACTATTCTATGCCGAGTGAATCTATGGCGAATAAAATCCAATGGGTGAGTTATTATCATATTCCTCACATGGATTGCGCAGCAGAAGAGCAAATGGTGCGAATGGCTTTAGCACTTTATGCTGAACATATTCAAGAACTTGAATTTGATTTGCCTGCTCGGCATTTAGCGGTGTATCACAGTACAGACGCTGAAAAAATTACCCGAAGCCTGCAACGCTTAGGTTTAGGGGCAGAGTTGCAACAAACCCAGCCACACTATGAACCTGTTGAAAAACCTAAAAAGGTACGTGCTAGCTCTTCAAACCATGCAGCACAAAAACAGGTTTTACAGTGGCTTTTACTCATTAATGCTGTGATGTTTTTTATCGAATTTATGGCAGGTATTATTGCGTCATCAACTGGGTTAATTGCTGACTCACTCGATATGTTTGCCGATGCGGCAATTTATGGCATTGCTTTATTTGTGGTGGGTAAAAACCTCAATGCTCAATTAAAGGCTGCACATATTTCCGGATGGTTTCAGTTTGGCTTAGCCATCATTGTGTTAGTTGATGTATTGCGCCGTTTTATATACGGCAGTGAACCTGTTTCAATTCTCATGATTTTAATTGGTGGCTTAGCACTTGCGGCCAATATTAGTTGTCTTTATTTAATGAGAGACCATAAGGAGAGTGGGGCACATATGAAGGCGAGTTATATATTTTCTGCAAATGATGTCATCGTAAACTTAGGTGTCATTATTGCGGGAATATTAGTTGCAATCACAGGTTCTCGTTATCCTGATTTAATTATTGGATTGATTATTGTTTTATTTGTTTTAAATGGTGCACGAAAAATCTTACAACTCAAAAATGAATAAGATTTATAGATTTACGGCGGACTTGAGTGCAGGTTTGCCTTCATTTTTTATTTTAAAGTAAACTGGGTCTTCACATAAGGAGGAACGACCTCCCCCATAATGGGTAATCATGTCAGGACGACCTGACACTATAAAAATTAGTGAATGTTATGGCTTGGGCTATTTTAATTTTAGCAGGTGTATTTGAAATCATTTGGGCATATTCTATGAAAATGTCTGAAGGTTTTACACGTTTAACCCCTAGTGTTATTACCGTAGTTTTTATGATTTTGAGTGTAGTTCTGCTTTCAATATCAATGAAAACGTTACCCCTTGGTACTGCTTATACGGTTTGGACAGGCATTGGTGCAATTGGATCATTTTTAGTGGGTATATTTTTTCTTAATGAACCTATTGGTGCGATGAGAATGATTGCCGCTGTACTGATTGTATCGGGACTGGTTCTAATGAAAATTTCGTCTCCATCTTAAAAGGATAAAGTATGTTGCTGTCTTATAAGTATATCAATTCGCCTGTTGGGCAATTAAAACTAGTTGCGAATGAAAATGCTTTGGTAGCAGTACTTTGGGACAATGAAAATCCAAAACGTGTTCGACTGGCAGAGCTGGTCGAACAAACTGAGCATCCGGTTTTATTAAAAACTGAACAACAATTAAAAGAATATTTTGAAGGCAAGCGCCGTGAATTTACATTGCCATTAGATTTTGAAGGTACACCATTTCAAAAACAGGTGTGGGCGGCATTACTCAGCATTCCTTATGGTGAAACAAGAAGTTATAAAGAGATTGCTGTTCAAATTGGTAATGAAAAAGCCGTGCGTGCAGTAGGTGCTGCCAATGGTAAAAACCCGATTTCAATTATTGCACCTTGTCACCGAGTCATTGGGGCAGGCGGTGCCTTGGTCGGTTTTGCTGGTGGTCTTGATAAGAAAGATATTTTATTAAAATTAGAGCAAAAATAAGCTATTTTTAGCGCTCGATTTTTTCAGGCTTTTCTAATAAGCTGTTAACACTGATATTTCATGTAAAGCGGCTTTTCTTGCATCGCTATTTTCTGAAATATTAATCTTTTCATAACAAACTCTGGATGTTCTAAAAATGGCTGTCGGCGACGTAACAATGCCACAAATGCATGTGGTAAAAGGTGTAAAAATTGGCTCAACAGAAGCATATGTACGTTACCAAAACCGACGAGATTTAGTCATTTTTGAGTTTGCAGAAGGTTCAAATGTTGCGGGTGTATTTACCAAAAATGCGTTCTGTGCAGCACCTGTTCATGTATCGAAAGCTCATCTTGCTCAAAGTAATCCTCGTTATTTAGTGATTAATACAGGTAATGCCAATGCGGGTACTGGGCCTACAGGCTTAAAAAATGCCCAAGACACTTGCGCGAAGTTAGCTGAGCTTGCTGGTGTGAACAGTTTTGAAGTACTTCCGTTTTCTACAGGTGTGATTGGTGAGCAGCTTCCAATGGAGCGTTTACTTGCTGGACTTCAGCCTGCATTAAATAGCGTACAAGATGCTGCTTGGAATGATGCTGCAACTGGTATTATGACGACAGATACAGTGCCTAAAGGTGCATCTGAAAAAATTGAACTTGATGGCATTACTTATACCATGACAGGTATTAGTAAAGGTGCTGGAATGATCCGTCCTAATATGGCAACTATGTTGAGCTTTGTTGCGACAGATGCGCCTATTAGCCGCGATTTAGTACAAAAACTATTAAAGACAACGGTTGAGCATTCATTTAACCGTATTACCATTGATGGTGACACTTCAACAAATGACTCTTGTATTTTTGTGGCGACTGGTCAGGCAGGTGGCACTGAAATTACATCAGAAAGCGATGCACGCTACGCAAAAGTATTAGAAGTGCTTGCTCGTGTCATGAACCGTTTAGCGCAGTTAATTATTCGTGATGGCGAAGGTGCAACGAAGTTTATTACTGTTGCTGTAGAGGGCGGCGGTAACATTCAGGAGTGTTGTGACATTGCGTACAGCATTGCGCATTCTCCACTCGTTAAAACTGCACTTTTTGCATCTGACCCGAACTGGGGACGTATTTTAGCGGCAATTGGCTATGCTGGAGTGAAAGACTTAGACGTGTCTAAAATTCAGGTGTGGCTAGACGACGTACAAATCTGTAAAGATGGTGGTGCGGCAGAGGACTATACCGAAGAAGCTGGTGCGCGCGTTATGGCACAAACGGAAATTACCATTCGTGTTGATTTAGGTCGCGGTCAAGCCAAGGACACAGTCTACACCTGTGACTTATCTTACGACTACGTCAAGATTAATGCAGATTACCGTTCGTAAATATTCAGTTATAATCAAGCCTCGACAAAGAGGCTTTTTTATTAGCCCCAACTTTTGATATTAAATGATTCAATCCGTAAATCATTTAAGCAGTAACGTTATATGCGAGCAGGTATGCCAGCATGAAGGATAGAGAAGACGTTTTATGAGTGATGCGACTTTAATTGCCAACGATGCAAAAAACATTGTACAAGCGCATTTAGACCGTTTAGGTGAGCCAAAAGACAACCGCCTAAGTGAAGAAGCAAAACAACAAAAGTTTGCACAGATCGAAGCAGAGCTCAAAAAACGTGATGCTGTCCTTGTTGCTCACTATTATTGCGATCCGGATGTACAAGAACTTGCTGAAAAAACAGGTGGATGCGTTTCTGACTCTTTAGAAATGGCCCGTTTCGGACGAGATCATGCAGCCTCTACACTGGTTGTGGCTGGTGTAAAGTTTATGGGAGAAACAGCTAAAATTCTGTCTCCTGAAAAAACAATTTTAATGCCAACACTTGAAGCAACCTGCTCACTCGACTTGGGTTGTCCAGTTGATGAGTTCACGGCATTTTGTGATCAGCACCCTGACCATACCGTAGTTGTTTATGCCAACACATCGGCAGCTGTTAAAGCACGTGCAGATTGGGTAGTGACTTCAAGCTGTGCTGTTGAAATTGTTGAGCATCTAGATAGCTTGGGCGAAAAAATTATTTGGGCACCAGATCAGCACTTAGGTCGCTATATTCAAAAGAAAACTGGTGCAGATATGTTGCTTTGGGATGGTGCATGTATTGTGCATGAAGAATTCCGTGCACGTGGCATTGCCAACATGAAAGCACTGTATCCAGATGCGGCTGTATTGGTACATCCAGAGTCACCAGAGTCGGTTGTAGAAATTGCCGATGCGGTAGGTAGTACTTCTCAACTGATTAAAGCTGCGCAGACTTTGCCAAACGAAAGACTCATTGTGGCAACTGACCGCGGTATTTTCTACAAAATGCAGCAAGCGGTACCAAATAAGATTTTAGTTGAAGCACCAACAGCGGGTGAGGGGGCAACTTGTCGTTCCTGTGCTCATTGTCCGTGGATGGCAATGAATGAACTCGACGGAATTTTAGAAGTTTTACAAAAAGGTGATCAGGAAATACACGTTGATCCAGCGCTAGCTGAACGTGCCAAAATGCCTTTAGATCGAATGTTAGCCTTTAGTGCATCGTTAAAACGTTAAAAAACCTCAAAATGCTTGTTAAATATACATTTGATAAGGATTTTTAACTTTTTTTGAGAATAGGTGTTGACGTCTGAGGGCGTCGCGCCTAGAATGCACACCGTACCGCACGATGTGCGATACAGCAAAAGCTGAGATAGATCGGAGCATAGCACAGCCTGGTAGTGCACCTGGTTTGGGACCAGGGGGTCGTAGGTTCGAATCCTACTGCTCCGACCACTTAAAATAATATTTTAAGATCGGCGAAGTATCGCATGATAAGTATCATCGGTTAAGCGCCTGTAGCTCAGTTGGATAGAGCATCCGCCTTCTAAGCGGATGGTCACAGGTTCGAATCCTGTCAGGCGCGCCATTTGGTAGCTTGGTACATAGAACTTATTTGATGGTGGATGTAGCTCAGTTGGTAGAGCCCTGGATTGTGATTCCAGTTGTCGCGGGTTCGAATCCCGTCATTCACCCCAATTTCGGAGCATAGCACAGCCTGGTAGTGCACCTGGTTTGGGACCAGGGGGTCGTAGGTTCGAATCCTACTGCTCCGACCATATTTAAAAAGCGTTCAAGCTTTAAAAATATCCCAAATATTGAAAAGAATTTCTTCTAGTCTTACAGGCAGAAGGAATTTTTTTGTTTTTATATATTTAAATTTTAATTCATACACACTCCAATATTTGAACTTCTTTATATAAGCTCTGTTCTCTGTTCTCTGTTCTCTGTTCTCTGTTCTCTGTTCTCTGTTCTCTGTTCTCTGTTCTCTGTTCTCTGTTCTCTGTTCTCTGTTCTCTGTTCTCTGTTCTCTGTTCTCTGTTCTCTGTTCTCTGTTATTGATATTTCTGTCTTAACTCATCCTTTTCTTGATCTGATAAAAATGCGATTTTAAGACCATTTTCTTGAGCTGTATAAATTTGCTCAGGGCTTAAACCTGCTAATGGGGCGGCAGTAAAATATTCATGTTGTATCTCAATGCCTTCTACTGCTGGGTCATCCGTATTAATGGTGGCAAGTACACCATGTTCTAAAAAAGTCTTTAATGGGTGCTCTGCCAAAGAAGGCACTGTGTTAGTTTGAATGTTTGAGGTGAGACAAGATTCAATACCAATCTTATGTTTCGCTAAATAATCTAAAAGTTTTAAATCCTGAACTGCTTTAACGCCATGTCCAATTCGTTCGGCCCCTAATTCTTCAATAGCTTGCCAAATACTTTCTGGGCCGGCAGCTTCACCTGCATGTACAGTAATGTGCCAACCTGCATCACGCGCTTTTTTAAAGTGATCAATAAATAAATTGCCCGGAAAACCAAGCTCATCTCCAGCAAGATCCAGTGCTTTAATATCATTTTTATGGGCGAGTAGGGCATTTAATTCTTTTTCGCATGCTTCCTGACCAAAAGTACGGCTCATAATGCCAATTAAATTCGCTTTTACACCGTACGCCTGACTACCTTCTTTTACACCAGCAATAACTGCTTCAACCACACCTTCGAGGGGGAGCTGATGGGTCATTCCCATATAACCTGATGAAAAACGTAGTTCTACATAGTCTAGGCCTTGTTGTGCTGCATCTTGCATGTTTTCAAAAGCAATACGTTTGCAGGCATCTAGGCTCGCTAATACTTTTACACCCCAATCGAGCTTAGATAAAAAACTTAATAAGTCTGGTTGGTTATCCATCACTTGTACGTGGGGTCGTAAAGATTCAATGTCGTAAGCAGGTAAATCTAAATTGTATTGTTGCCCCAAGTCTAAAATGGTTTGAATGCGGATGTTGCCATCAAGGTGGCGGTGTATATCTGTAAGTGGAAGCATTTTAGTAATCATAAATTTCTTCTTATCTGTTGCTATTAATTCATCATGCCTGTTTAAGACTGCTGATAAAAGTTTGGATTTGCTATGTTTTTGTGAAAAGCGTTGAGTTGAGTTTTTTGAACTTACTATATTTGTATTAGTTTTAATTTTGATGACATTGTTCTGGCCTAAGAAGACAACGCAGTCTGTGTAAGATACGAGCACCAAGATTTTTATTGTTTTTAATTTCGCTGAGCCTATTTTTTGTTGACTCTTCAAGAGTGGATTGGCTGAAGAATGGTCATTGGTATTTTGGCTTTTACTTGTAAATATGAATAAAGGCTTGCTAAAGACCAAACTGATAAAGCGATTAATTTATCTGTAGAAATCTATTTCTGGCAAGTAAATGAAAAAGAAGAAATAGGAAGCACTCAAATGAAGTCGGTACTTTGTCATCAAGCAAAACTACAAGTGGTGGACCAACCAAAATTAACCCCTGCTAAAGGACAGGTTTTATTGGAAGTGGTGCGATGTGGGATCTGTGGCTCTGATTTGCATATGCAGCATCACTGCGACCACATGCATGATTTGGCTGCACGTGTAGGGTTTAATGGTTTAGCGAAGTCTACAGATCCGTTTGTACTAGGACATGAGTTCTGTGGCAAGGTTTTGGATTATGGTCCAAAAACACGTCATAAATTTAAAGCAGATACACTTGTTTGTGCAATGCCGCTTTTAAATGTAGATCAGCATGGTTACTTGTCTACAGGACTTTCTCCAAATGCTTCAGGTGGTTATGCCGAGCAAGTATTGGCTCAGTCGAGTTTGATGTTTGAAGTACCCAATGGTCTAGATGCAGATAGTGCTGCCATGACTGAACCTATGGCTGTTGCATTGCATGCTGTTCGCCGTAGCCGTGTGAAAACTGGTGAACCCGCTATTGTGATTGGTTGCGGTCCTGTTGGGCTAGGTGTCATATTAATGCTTAAAGCGGCTGGGGTTAAAACTGTAGTTGCCAGTGACTTTTCACCAAACCGCCGTAAGCTTGCCGAGCAATGTGGTGCGGATATTGTGGTAGACCCTAAAGAGACATCGCCATTTGCCAACTGGAAAGAGTTTGGTTTGCTTGGCAATGTTTCTGACGCAATTAACATGGGCATGGGACTATTTGATAAGTTGCAAGCGACACGCTTACCGTGGTGGCATGGATGGCGCATGATTGATAAGTTAGGTGCTCTGCCAAAACGTCCTGTTATTTTTGAATGTGTGGGCGTACCGGGTGTTTTGCAGCAAATTATTGAAGGTGCACCTTTGTTTTCCCGAATTGTTGGGGTGGGCGTCTGCATGCAAAGCGACAAAATAGAACCAGCACTTGCAATTAATAAAGAGTTAGAAATTCAGTTTGTGTTGGGTTATACACCGCTGGAGTTCCGAGATGCATTACACATGATTGCAGAAGGTAAAGTGAACTGTTTACCGCTCATTACCGGTGTTGTTGGCCTAGAAGGAGTTACCAATGCATTTGAAGCGTTACGTGACCCTGAACAGCATGCCAAAATTTTGATTGACCCAAAACGTAGTGGTCCAGACATTCAGTTGATGAGTCATTAATTCAAAGTCATTTATGCTTAACTAAAAAGGTTGTGATCTTATCAATCACAATCTTTTTTTATGCGTATAGATCGCACAAAGTGGCTCAGCTAATTTGTATTGCTTTTTAGTTGTCCTAGTTCTTGGTAAATCCAGTCAACAAATTTCTGAATGGTTGGGGTTATGTCTTGGCTTGAGTGAATGAGATAGTATTTTCGGCTACCTTTTAGTTTCTTATTGGAAACAATCACCAGTTCCTTTTTTTGTAGTTCAGATTCAATCAGCATTTGCGGAATTAGAGCCATTCCCATGTCATGGCTGGCAGCAACCGCAAGCATTGAAAATAGCTCATGGCGTTGTCCATCAAAAGGTTTAGGGTGCTGCATCTGATGGGTCAGAAACCATTCTTGCCAAATGCTAGGCCGAGTGGTTTGTTGTAGCAGGGGAATTTTCAGTAAATCTTCTGAGCTTAGATCATAGGTATTTTCATTAATCATCACAGCATCTGGAAAATACTTCTCGATGAGTCTGGGTGAGCACACAGGTACAATTTCTTCATCCATTAAATAATGTGCTTGTATGCCAGGCCAGTGGTCAATTTGCTGCTGAGTACCTGCAAAAATAGCAGCGTCAAAAATATTATCGTTAAATAAAAAAGGTTTGGTACTGGTTTCTAAATGTACTGTAATTTCAGGGTGTTTTTGATTTAAAAGATGGAGCTTGGGTAACAGCCAACGCGTTGCAAAGGTAGGCACCACGCCTAACTTTAATGTTCCACCTAAACCTTTATGAGAAATCACATCGGCTGTACATTTCTCTAAACCCAATAAATAAGGCTTAATACTTTTAAAATACTGCTGACCTGCAATGGTTAGTTCAACACCATGCCGAGTACGTATAAAGAGTTCAACACCCAAGAAATCTTCTAACTGCTGAATTTGGCGAGAGACCGCACTTTGGGTAATACATAACTCTTGCGCAGCATAGGTATAACTTAGATGTTTTGCTGCACTTTCAAAGCAAATCAGGCCCTGAATGGATGGGATGCTTCTTCGCATAAATAAAATCCTTTTATTTGTCGTCATATTTCAAAACAGCATATGACCTAAATGCAGTTATCCGAGTTTAGTATAAAAATAAGCCATTTTTAATGAAATACAATGAATTAAATATCTAAATTTAATGCGTCTTGTTTTAAATATGCGTAAGTCGCATATCTGCATGAACATTTATCGTTTGATTACTGCATTTTTCACGCATAACATCGAGTTAAATAAAGAAGATTAAATCAAGCAGAGGATGCGATGAATCACATGGTGACAACAAAAAAGGCAAAAGTTCAATTTAACTGGCAAGACCCATTTTTAATTGAACAACAGCTTACCGAAGATGAGCGCATGATTCGTGATGCAGCTCATGCCTATTGCCAAGAACGCCTGCAACCCCGTGTACTTGAACAATTCCGTCATGAAACAACAGATCCATCTATTTTTCGTGAAATGGGAGAGCTTGGCTTACTGGGTCCAACCATCCCTGAGCAATACGGTGGTGCGGGTTTGAACTATGTGAGTTATGGTTTGGTTGCGCGTGAAATTGAATATGTCGATTCGGGCTACCGCTCTATGGCGAGTGTGCAAAGCTCATTGGTCATGGTTCCGATTCATGAATTTGGTACCGAAGAGCAAAAGCAAAAGTACTTACCTAAACTAGCTACGGGTGAATACATTGGTTGTTTTGGTTTGACTGAACCTGACCATGGTTCAGACCCGGGCAGTATGATTACCCGTGCTAAGAAAGTTGATGGTGGTTACCGTTTGACTGGCGCAAAAATGTGGATTACCAATAGTCCAATTGCCGATGTATTTGTAGTATGGGCAAAAGAAGTTTCTGCTGAAGGCAATGTCGGTGATATTCGCGGCTTTATTTTAGAAAAGGGCTGGGAAGGTCTATCTGCACCTGCCATTCATGGCAAGGTTGGTTTACGTGCATCGATTACAGGTGAAATCGTGATGGATAACGTATTTGTACCTGAAGAGAATGCGTTCCCTGAAATTCGAGGTTTAAAAGGCCCATTTACCTGTCTAAATAGCGCCCGTTATGGTATTGCATGGGGCGCAATGGGTGCTGCCGAGTTTTGCTGGCATACTGCACATCAATACACCATGGACCGCAAACAATTTGGTCGTCCGTTGGCTGCAAATCAGTTGATTCAAAAGAAACTGGCAGATATGCAAACTGAAATTGCATTAGGCTTGCAAGTAGCTTTACGTTTTGGCCGTATGAAAGATGAAGGCATTGCATCAGTTGAAGGCACATCTTTAATTAAGCGTAACAACTGTGGAAAGGCGCTTGATATTGCCCGCATGGCGCGTGACATGATGGGTGGAAACGGTATTAGTGACGAGTTTGGCGTGGCACGTCATTTGGTCAATCTTGAAGTTGTGAACACCTATGAAGGTACACATGACGTTCATGCTTTAATTCTAGGTCGTGCACAAACAGGCATCGCAGCATTTAGTAACTAACTCATTCATTTAAAAGATAGAGGTGTTCTTTCGAGAACGCCTTTAGGGATTTTTACGCAAAAATTTATGGAAAATGACAAGATTCATCGTAAGGATACTCATGTAAAGATGTGCCTCTGTGTACTTAAAACTAAATGTAAGATGATGAAAAGTATAGAAGATTAAGTCATACAGAAAACATAAGTAAGCTATCGATGACTCATTTGGGAAAATGAGGAACTAAAGATGAACAATGACGTTCAAGTAATATCGAAAGAGTTAAGAACTACATTTCCAAGTAACCTAGGAACATATGAAAAGATTGGACCAAATACATGGAAATGGGCATTGTTATTTGCCTATTTTGCGATGGTGGTCGATGGCATAGATATTATGCTGCTGTCTTATAGCTTGACCAGTTTAAAAGCAGAGTTTGGGTTAAGTACCTTTCAAGCGGGTGCCTTAGGTAGTGCTTCTTTGGCGGGTATGGGTATTGGCGGTATTTTGGGTGGCTGGGCATGTGACAAGTTTGGCCGTGTAAGAACCATTGCTAACTCGGTAACTTTCTTTTCGGTGGCGACTTGCTTATTGGGCTTTACGCAAAGCTTCGAGCAATTTATGGCCTTACGTTTTATTGGTGCTTTGGGTATTGGAGCACTTTATATGGCTTGTAATACCTTAATGGCTGAATATGTACCCACCACTTACCGTACAACGGTCTTGGGCACATTACAGACGGGACAAACCGTAGGTTATATTGCTGCGACGCTATTAGCTGGCGCAATTATTCCAGATCATGGCTGGCGTGTTTTATTCTTCCTGACCGTTGTACCTGCTTTCGTTAATATTTTCCTACAACGATTTGTGCCGGAGCCAAAATCTTGGCAGCTCACCAAAATTGAAAGCTTGCAAGGCAGCAGACAGCCTAAAGAAAGAGTGGTGGCTGAAAAGCCAAAAAGTAGCAGCATTTATAAGCAAATCTTTAATAACTTTAAGCACCGTAAAATGTTTTTGTTGTGGATGACCACAGCATTCTTCTTACAGTTTGGTTATTACGGCATTAACAACTGGATGCCAAGTTATTTAGAAACAGAAGTACATATGAACTTTAAAAATTTAACCAGTTATATGGTGGGTTCATATACCGCAATGATTTTAGGCAAAATTTTAGCAGGGTATCTTGCTGACAAATTTAACCGCCGTGCTGTTTTTGTGTTTGGAACAATTGCCAGCGCCGTGTTCTTGCCAATCATTATTTTCTTCAATACTCCTGACAATATTTTGTATTTATTGATCACTTTTGGCTTCTTATATGGCATTCCATATGGTGTAAACGCGACTTATATGGCTGAAAGTTTTTCAACTGATGTACGCGGAACAGCCATTGGCGGTGCCTATAACATTGGTCGTGTCGGGGCTGCTATTGCACCAGCCACCATTGGATTCTTGGCATCGGGCGGTACGTTTACTATGGCCTTTATTGTGATGGGCGCTGCGTATTTTGTTGCAGGTGTATTGCCGGGATTATTTATTAAAGATCGTCAATACGATCCGCAAAAACAATCATAAACAATGACAGGAAGGTGCTCTGAGTACCTTCTAAAAAGATAAGGGTATCGTTATGGGTGCATTACAAGGAATTCGGGTTTTAGATTTAAGTCGTGTGCTTGCGGGGCCATGGTGTGGGCAAATCTTGGCAGACCTTGGCGCAGAAGTGATTAAAATTGAACGTCCTCGAGTCGGTGATGACACCCGTATGTGGGGCCCACCATGGATGCTCGACCAAGATGGAAACATGACCCGTGAATCTGGTTATTTCCAGTGTACCAACCGCAATAAATATTCGGTTGCAGTGGACATTACCACACCAGAAGGTCAGGCCTTAATTTATGAAATTGCCAAGACTGCCGACGTAGTAATTGAAAATTATAAGACAGGATCTTTGGCTAAATATGGTTTGGACTATGCTTCCTTAAGTGCGTTAAATCCAAATATTATTTATTGCTCGATTACTGGTTTTGGGCAAGATGGCCCACGTGCAGAAGAACCCGGCTATGATTTTATTATTCAGGGTATGTCTGGCTTAATGAGCATTACTGGCGAGCCTGATGATGTGGCAGGCGGTGGTGCGCAAAAAGTTGGTGTGGCTGTTGTAGATATTCAAACTGGATTGTACTCCACCATCGCGATTCAGGCGGCGTTGATTGCACGCTCGCAAACGGGACGTGGTCAGTATATTGATATGTCACTCCTTGATGTACAGGTCGCGGCATTGGCAAATCAGGGAATGAACTATTTAGCTTCGGGTAAGGCGCCACAGCGCATGGGTAATCAACACCCGAGTATTGTGCCGTATCAAACTTTTAAGGCCAAAGATAAAGAATTTATTATTGCTTGTGGTAACGACAAACAATTTAAAGATTTGTGTATTGCGATTGGTTATCCAGAGCTACTCGAAAATGAAAAATTTGTGCGTAATCAGGATCGTGTCAAATATCGAGATGAACTGATTCCTTTATTGTCCGAGCACTTTTTGCAGAAAACTGCTAAAGAATGGGTTGAGATGATTCATGCGCTTAAAGTGCCAGTAGGTGTTATCAACTCTATTGAAGATGCTTTGGCTGAACCACAAATCGTACATCGTAATTTGGTGGTGAATATTCCTCATCGTTTAAATGAAAACTTCGAAACGATTGGCTCACCCATCAAGTTGTCTGATACTCCAGTTGAATATCATCATGCACCGCCAGAGCTAGGTGAACATACGGCTCAAATCTTATCGAGATTTAAAACAGCAGAAGAACTGGTTGCGTTAAAAGAGAAGGGCATTATTGATGGAAAAATTGCTTAAGCTGTTACTTTTTTAATGTGATTCAATTTAAATAAAAACTGTGATTTGCAATAAATCACAGTTTTTTTATTAAAAAGTAAGCGTTTTAATATTTAAAAATAAGCGGCAGTTCTGGTCTGAAATCATGAATTATTCCTTGAGGCTCATGATCAAAACTAATTTCCATTAAATGCTCCGATCCATCGGTGACTTCAAAATTATCAACTGTATTGAACAGCAACGAAGTAGGGTGCTGCTCTAGGTTTGGAACAGAAACTTTAATCGCAGTGATTTCTGATAAATCTTTGCTATGCACAAGTGGTTGTTGTTTTTCTTTCGCAGCAAGGTCTGGTCGTGAAGCAAATGAAAGGAAGAACCACATTGGTTCAGATACCACAGAATCTTTGGCAACATTTACTTCTAAGCTGGCTGGTAAATAGCTTGGCTTGTAAACCCAATTAGGAAATTTTGCACCATTATCATCTTTATTTTTAGGGCGAAAACAAATACCAAAAGGGGACGCGATATTATTTTGAGTACTTAGTCGCTCAAAAAGCAGAGTAGGTTTGGCGAGATCACTTGAGGCTTCTTCTGGGTTATTTAAAAAGATTAACTCGATAAAGCTATTTTTAAAGAAAAAGCGTCTGTTTTCGGTACCTTGACCCGGATGCTTATTGGATGAACCTTCTGTTAGACCGAATTTTTTTAAAGTTTCAGCTTCGGGAGCGCCTGATTGTACACAAATAAAAATATGGTCCACTTCCATTTTAAGTTCTCATGCTAATGTTGATGAATATTAAATAATTGATTAATAGAATTTTTCATATTTATCGCAAGTGTTTCATCGAAACCATCGACTAAAAAGCGGCTAATTAATCCTTCAATCACCGTATAGATCAGCTCAGATAAAGCTTCACCATTCGGTATATTGCAGTTTTCCGCAATCAATACTTTAATCCATTGTTTATGGGCTTTAGAAATAGAAATAATGTCTTGATCATCTTGGTTAGATTCAGCGACCGCTCTTACAAATAAACAGCCTTTAAAAAAATCTTGTCTAAACCAATTGGTGTGCCAATCCAGAATTTTATTGATGGCTTCTAACCCTGTTGCATCTCCAACATAGCCTAGAAGGCTTTGCTTAAACCGCTCATCACGTGCAACAAGTACAGACTTAACTAGTTGATTTTTATTTTTATAGTACGTGTACATGGTGGTTTTAGAGCAACCAGATTCATCGCGAATCAAATCAACGCCAACCCCGACAAAACTATTTTCGTTAAATAACTTCTCGGCTGTATCTAATATTTTTAAGGCAGATTTTGACATGTGTCTTTTCCAAAAAATAAAATAGTACAGATCTGTACTATTTGAAATTTTATCTATATGCTTTTTAAAAAGCAATGTCTGTTTAAGGAATAAAACCATGTTCTCGATCTTTTATGGCAAAGAAAAACTGGCTCCATCGCCCACTAAAGTTGATGTTTTAAGAAGCCTTATTGGGGGGACGGTCAGTATTTTTATACTTTTGTGGTTGAGTAAGCTCACACACAATATCTTTATCATGGCGCCGTTTGGTGCGACCTGTGTATTGCTCTATACCGTGTCGCAGTCACCTTTGGCGCAGCCGAGAAATATTATATTTGGACATCTTATTTCGGCTTTTGTGGGTTTGTTTTTTCTAAAATTTGTCGGTGTTTCTATTTTTACAATTGCTTTTTCAGTGGGCTGCGCAATTGCGCTCATGCAAGTGTTTAAATGCGTTCATCCACCTGCTGGGGCCAATCCTTTAGTTATTTTACTCACCGCAAGCAGCATACATTATGAGTGGAGTTTCTTAATTTTCCCTGTTTTGGTGGGCGCAGTGTCTTTAGTTTTGGTGGCGATGCTGATTAATAATATTAAAGCGAGTACCAAGTGGCCGATGTATGGCTTGGGAATTTTAAATAGTAAAAAGTAGGGAAGCTATGAAGTATTTTGAGCTTAAAATAATGAAAGTATTCACTACGCCAAGATAGTGAATACTTTTGAATGAAATTATGACTTCTTAGAAATACGTTCTTCGATGGCAAATTTGAGTAAAGAAGCACTGCGGTAAAAACCATGTGCGAACTTTCCAAATGGCATGGTAATGAAGAAGGTCATGACCGTAGCTAAATGGAAAATCAGTAAAAGTGCCATGTAGGGTGTATTGCGAAATGCCATAAGAGCTAAGCCTGAAGCACTGACTAAAATTAAAAGGAAAATAAAGCCTCGATCTACAGGTTTTTGCTCACGGTCACCATGTAATGGATGACGTTTAAGGTTTAAATAAAGCAAACCAGCTGGTCCAATCACTAAGCCCAACCCACCCAAAGTACCCAAAATAACAGGCAAGCTAAAGATAGGGTAAGGGGCATGTAGGTTTAGGAAATAGTGATATAAAGTCGCTACACCTGTGGCTGCAAAGCAGAGCATAAAGCCATAAAACGTCAGGTGATGGAATACGCGGCGGATTTGTGTGTAACGGTCATCTTGCTCATTACAGCCTTTGCCATGTCCACCATCTAAATATTTAAGTGTTAATACATTTTGAGAGGCTTGAATAAGGTCGGGTTTCTCAACTTTGCCGTGAATAACTTTAGATGTCTGTCTCCAAAATTTACTAATCCCAATGCCGAGCAGAACAATCGCAACTGTAAAGGTCGCTCCAAACAGTAGCGCTAAAAAGTTATGCGGGAAAATTGCATAGAAATTACCTTGATAGCCTGCAAACAGGTCGGTGCCTTTGTACCACACCACAGCTAACATGCATAAGAAGAAAATAACTGATAACGCCGAAACAAAAGGAATCCCAACAGACTTATAAAGTCGGCCTAAAGGCTGAGGGGTCGCAAACTCTTGGTAAGTTTCCAAACGTACTTGCGCCATCGCTTTTGGAATGTTTACCCCAAACTCGTGTGGCGGGGCATATTGGCAAGCGTGTAAACATGCACCACAGTTATGGCACAGGTTTGCGAGGTAATGAATATCGGCTTGATTAAACTCAAGACGTTTGGTCATGGCCGCAAATACAGCACAAAACGACTCACAGTAACGACAAGCATTACAAATTTGTAGTGCTCTTTGAACTTCCTGCTCATGGTCAGAGAGCTGAACAACTGGAATTAGGGCTTTAGTACTAGCATTCATGTTCAACTCCTTGTGAAAGTGCATAGTGGGCTGCATTTTTTCCGGCAATGCGTCCAAAGGTTGTGCCAATCGACATACCAACGCCTGCGGTATAGCCCTGACCGAGTACATTACCTGCCATCATTTCGCCAGCGACAAACAGGTTACGGCTGGCTTTATTGTTAAAACGCACAGCAGCATCATCTTCGACTTTTAAGCCTAAATAGGTAAAGGTAATGCCGGGTTTAAGCGCATAGGCATAGAAGGGTGGGCGATCAAGAGGAACGGCCCAATGGGTCTTGTTGGGAACAATATTTTCGGTGGTGCAGTCATCTAAAACGGTATGGTTAAAGGTACCTTGCACACAGGCTTGATTAAATTCTTCTACCGTGTGACAGAAGGTTTTTACATCTAGCCCGATTTTTTCGGCTAACTCTTGAATGCTATTCGCTTTTACACCCGCAAACACAGGTGGCATAAAGCGACCAATGGCTTTTGAGTCGATAATCGAATAGGCGATTTGCTGAGGTTGTTTGGCAACAAGGCGGCCCCAAATCGCATAACGTTTTGGCCAGAAGTCTTCGCCCTCATCGTAAAAACGTTCGGCTTTATTATTGACCACAATACCTAATGAAACACAGTCAATACGGGTACAGATGCCGCCGTCATATAACGGTGCGCGTGCATCTACAGCTACACAATGCGATTGCGATGGGTCACCAATAATATCTGCGCCTTGATCTATCATAAATTTGAGTAAGTTGCCTTGATTAAAGCGGGTTCCACGAATAATGAAATTATCGGCAGGCCATTCACCGTTTTCATTTTGTCCCCATGCTTCTCTTAACCATTCCAGATTTGACTCAAAACCACCTGCGGCCAATACACAGCTTTTCGCTTTAAATACACGGCCATCTTCCGCAATTGCAGCTTCAAAATGTCCTTGGTTTAACTTTAGATCTTTAATTTTTGTGTTGTATAAAATCTCAATACCAAGTTCTTGGGCACTACGGTAATACGCATTAATGAGGGCTTTACCGCCACCCATAAAAAAGGCATTAGTACGTGCAACATGTAAAGCTCCCGATAGGGGTGGCTGAAAATTCACGCCATGTTTACGCATCCAGTCACGACAGGTTGCCGTGCTACGAATGACCAGACGAGCTAAATGTTCATTGGTTTTGCCCGCAGTCACTTTAAGTAGGTCTTGCCAATATTCTTCTTCGGGGTAGGCATCGACCAATACATCTTGAGGAGCATCATGCATGCAGCGAAGGTTACGAGTGTGTTGTGAGTTACCACCACGCCATTCTTTAGGTGCTGCTTCTATTACTAGCACAGACGCGCCACTTTCTTTTGCCGTGAGCGCGGCACAGAGTGCGGCATTCCCACCACCAATTACAATCACATCATGCATGGATTTCTCCCTTTCTCAGCTAGGACTAATGTAGCTTTAAAAGGGAAGGTGAAGTGAGAGGCTAAGCTTGAATGGGTGTTTAGTAAAAATAAACACTAAGCGCTTAAGTGTTTATGAGTTCCGCACCTGGCCAACGCTTTTCATTAATCAGGTTGGTGACACAAGCACGAATCACTACTTTCGTAGCTAAGGTAGCAGGCGAGAGTTCCTCTTCAGACAGACTAATTAAATAGTTAATACGCTCAATGGCAGGTTCTACAATGCGTAGCAAACATAGGTCTTGCCGTGAGTTTAATGAGGCACCAGCAGGTTGAATGGTTGCCATTTCGAGTTGGCTAATGCTTTCCATTAACAAATGTAGCCCATCAATTTCATAGGCCACTTTAAGCTGATGAATTTTCTGTTCAAGCAACAAGCGCAGTCCATGTCGTTGACTCGGTAAAATCAGCGGAAGTTTTTTAAGCTGTGAATGAGTAATGGTTTGAGTGTCGATACAGCTTTCAAGATGGTACTGACTCAGCACTTCTTTAGGCGAGATTAAAAACATCTGTTCTTTGACTAAAGGCTGTATAGCCCACTGCGGGTCGACATCGTCACTAAAGATGATCGCGACATCGAGCTGCCTTGCATTAACTAATGCCTTGAGGTCACCCGATAACCCTTCAATTAAACGGACTTTAATGTCGGGATAACGGTTTCTCATGAGTTTTAAAAAGTGCGTGCCTATAACCGATGCGACACTTGGCGAAAAACCGACAGTGACGTGACCACTTAAACGTGAAGAGTGTGCAGAATCTACAGCATGGTCTAAGTGTCTAAGTGCCAGTTGAATCTGTTGAAAAAAAGCTAAGCCCGCGGGGGTGGGAACCGTACCCAAAGCAGTACGTTGTAAAAGGCGAATAGAAAGCTCACTTTCTAATTTTGAGATTTGCTGACTTAATGCAGAAGTTCCAATATCGAGATTTTTTGCAGCTTTACCTAAGCTTCCAGACTCGATCACTGCAATAAAATACTTTAATTGTTTGAGTTCCACGGCAAATACTACATTGTCCTTTGTTCATTATTCTACACTGGTTTATCGCTCTGCATTTTGTTCTATTACGCTACGTAAACCGTCTAAAGAGTAAAGGCAACATCCTCTCAAAATGCTGCCTTTTAGAGCTTTTATTGTTTAACCTGCTCAAGACCCTGTTCTTCAATAATTTGTTTCGCTTGAGGCGATTTCACAAATTGAATAAGTTCTTTTGCGACTTTTGCATGTTCAGAGTTTTTACCAATGCCAGCAGCAAACACGGTGACTTTTTGATAAGGGGCAGGAATTGGACCGACTAAATCAACTTGACCATATTGGCCAGTAAAAGGTTTGATTTCACTAATTTGCTGGAAACCAATATCGAACTGACCTTCAGCAATACGTTTTGCAACACGGTCACCGACTACTTTTTCTGCTTTACCAGAAATCACTTTGTACTCGACAGGTGGGAAGCTTGGGAAAACATCTTTTTCAAGATGCGTACCGCTTGCACTTGCTGAATAGCCAATGTGCTTGGCATTTAATAAAACTTTTTCAAATTTTGCCGCAGAGCTAATGTCTGGCTTTGGTGCACCTTTAGGCACAGCCATGCCAATGCTTGAATTGACTAAAGCACTTTGTGAATTTGGGTCTACATAACCTTTTTCTGCAAGCTTGTTCAGTTCAGGAGCAGCCAACACCACCACATCAAAATGTTCACCACGATCAAGTCGGTTTGGAATTGCCGTTGGCGATGCACCCATAGATGAACCAGACGAAAGGTGAACCGTGTGACCAGTTTGCTTTTCAAATATTGGAATGAGTTTTTCCATAGATGAATAAAAACCGCCTGAGCTAATCACTTCGAGGGTATCTGCGTTAGCAAGGGTTGAGCCTAAGCCTGCACCAGCTAGGCAAATGGTCATGAAGATAGGGGACTTTTTCATAGTATCTCGCTTTAATGATAGGAGAGCACAGTACGGCTGCAACATGCGCCGTACTGTTCATTAAAATTTCAGGTTAAGGAGTTGTTTTAAGCGCTAACCTTTGCAGGTTCAGCAATCGCGTCAGATTTGTTCTGTTTAGAACCGCGACATAGATATAAACTTGAGATGAGACTACATACCGCAGCGAGCATCAGCCAGTACGCTGGTGTGCTTGCATTGCCTGTGTTTTCCACAAGGTAAGTACATGCCATTGGCGTCATACCACCAAAAATAGCGGCTGCAAGACTAAACGCTAAAGAGAAGCCAACTGTACGTACACGTTTTGGCATTACTTCGGCAAGTGTTGCGACCATAGTCCCGTTGTACATACCAAAGAAGAACGAGAAGTAAGCAAGCGTGATCAGTAAGTTTGAAAAACTAATGTCGCTCACCAACCAGCTTAAAACTGGATAACTGGTAAAGATCGCAAGTGTCGTAATACCCACTAACACTGGACGGCGACCAATTTTGTCTGAAAGTAAGCCACCCATTGGTAACCAGAAGAAATTCGATAAACCCACAAACACGGTTGCTAACAGGCTATCTGTGACCGACATTTCTAAAGTACGTTTTGCATATACTGTGGTGTAAACCGTAATAAAGTAGAAGGTGGTTGTGGTCATCGCACTCATCATCATACCTGCAAGTACGATGCGCCAGTTGCTCGCCAGTGTGCTGAAAATTTCTTTGGTTGAAGGATGAGTTTTTTGCGCTTTAAATGCTTCAGTTTCCTCTAAAGTACGACGGAATAAGAAGATTAAAGGAATGATTAAACAACCAATTAAGAACGGAATACGCCAGCCCCATTCACTCACTTGCGCATGAGTTAAGACGGTGTTGAGCCAATAACCAAATAACGCAGCAAACACCACCGCAATTTGTTGGCTACCAGACTGCCAGCTTGTGATAAAACCACGGTTTTTATCGGTTGCAATTTCTGCAAGGTAAATAGACACACCGCCAGATTCAACACCTGCCGAGAAGCCCTGTAATAGGCGTCCAATGACCACCAAAATAGGAGCCATAATACCAATGGTGTCATAACCCGGTACAAAGGTAATTAAGATTGTACCAATAGCCATGAGGCTTAAAGTCACAATCAAACCTTTACGGCGACCGATTCTGTCGACATAAGCACCCAAGAAAATAGCGCCGAGAGGACGCATAAGAAAGCCCGCAGCAAATACGGTAAATGTCATCATTAACGAGACATATTCATTTTCAGAGTGGAAAAATTTTGCTGCGATATAAGTAGCATAGAAACCAAAAAGAAAAAAATCGTACTGTTCTAAAAAGTTGCCACTCGTTACATTTAATATTTTTTTAAAAGTAGCCCTACGGTTATTAACGACATCCATTGGAGACCTCCTTGGCCTGACAAAATGGAAACATTCACGATCTTCAAAGTTTGGACGTAAATTGATTCAATCAATAAACCTAAATAGGAAATGGGTTAGAGATGAGATTTAAAGGTGTCCTTGGTAGAAAATGTGATGCCTTGTTTCCAGTTAAAACTACACATCTATATTTCGATAAACAGAAAACCACTTATCATTCGTATAAAAATGTAATCTTAAAAAGCAGGGAGGAGTGAGAGGCGAAAATTAATTAGGTATTTAGAAAAATTAATGACCCTTTAAACAATAATTTCAGAACATGGCCAAATTTGGTTTTGAATCAACTCTTTCACACATGCCTTAATGGCTGACTTGGCAGCAAGTGCAGCGGGTGATAATTCTTCTTCTGCAAGGCTCACTAAGTAGTTAATTCGTTCCACTTCTGGGTCAATCACTTTAAGCAATTGCAGCTGATGTTTGTATTCTTGCAGGCAGGCACTTCCGGGGCGAACACTGGCAAGGTCGAGGTGAATTAGACTGTCCATGAGTAAGTGTAAGCCATCAATTTCATAGACGACATTAAGCTGTCCAATCTTGTGCTCAAGCAGCTTTCGTAAGCTATGACGCTGACGTGGCAACACTAAAGGAATGTCGCCAATTTGCTGCGACTGAATAATGCCGCTTTTAATGCAATCGCTAAGACCGTATTTTTCAAGCACTTCTTTGCGTGCCATCAAGTACATTTGCTCGCGTACCAAGGGCTGTATAGACCACTGCTTATCAATCTCATTAGTAAAAATAATCGCGATATCAAGCTGACGCGAGTTAATGTACTGAATGAGATTACCTGACAGGGTTTCCACAATCTCTAAACGAATGTCTGGATAGCGTTCAGACATTAGTTTCATTAAAGGGATGCCAATTAAAGCGGTAATAGTCGGTGGAAAACCAAGGCTCACATGACCAGATAGCCGCGCAGAATGCGCAGCATCTATGGCGAAGTTCACTTGACGCAAAATCAGTTGTGAGTGCTTTAAAAAGGCAAGGCCGGCAGGTGTAGGCGTGACACCAAAGGCATTACGCTGTAATAAGCGAATGCTTAGCTCTTGTTCGAGCTTGCTAATTTGCTGACTAATCGCCGAAGCGCCAACATCGAGTTTTTGGGCAGCTTTACCAATACTGCCTGATTCAACCACCGTCAAAAAATACTTTATTTGCTTGATTTCCATAATAAATGTATTCGCTCATCATCCTTGATTTATAGAGATATGAAGGATTGGGAAATCTATCATGCGTTTTAATATTAACAGCAATATATAAAAAAGTTTCTTAAAAAATCACTCTCTAGCCTAAAAGTCCAATCAATTTTTATGGTTAATAAAAAGATGATGTTTTGCTTACAGCTACACAAACCCTAACTCTTCAATATGGCATCTACGGTCAAATCATTGGCGTTTGGAGCTAAGCATAATCGTTCAAATCTACATAAAGTGAGGAATCAAAATAAAAAATATCCAGGATGGATCTATGAATTTTGTTGTGAATAAAAAAATATTTATCTTAGGAATAACTTCAATTTGCACAAGTACATTACATGCTGCTGCATTTGATAAAACAGGGCAGTCTGTAGCGGCATTTTTACAACCGGGCAACTATTTTGAAGCAAGTTTAGGAATCACAGATGCTGATTTAAGTGGTGTAGAATCGGGCACAAACCCGTCACATCATTCAATTTCAGATATCGCCAACACCGATTATCGACCTACCGCAGCGTTAAAACTACAGTTAGCACCGCAGTATTCATTTGGCTTGCTTTACGATCAACCATTTGGTGCCGACACAGAATATTCAGGCCTAAATGGCTTTGTTGCAACGCCAAAAGACACAGTTATGTTACCCGGCATTACAACAGCAGGGCTTGCCAATGCTACTTCTGGTCAGGCTCCTACAGGAAATGCAAAATCAGAATTTGATATACAAAATTTAAGCTTTATTTTGGGATATCAACCCACAAAAAACTGGAATCTTTATGCGGGGCCAGTCTATCAAACCTTTAAAAGTCAGGTTGAATTAAGGGGTAATGTATTTAGTCTTTATAACGGCTATGACTTTCACACCAAAACTGTAGGTGACTTGGGATGGTTAGCAGGGCTTGCCTACCAGATTCCAGAAAAAGCTGTGAAAGTCTCATTAACCTACCGTTCAGCCATTACTCACAAACTAAACGCGACTGAAAATGCCCCACTCATTGAGATGTTAAGCACTCAACAAGGTCGTGATTTAGTTAATCAGCATCTAGACTACATGATTTCTATTAGTCAGATGACTCCACAAAAGAAAGCTTACTTAAATCAGATTATTGGCAATTTGCCAGAACAAGAAGATGCAGGTACAACAAAATTTAAATCTCCAGACTCAGTGAATTTGGAGTTCCAGACAGGACTTCGTCAGGGAACGTTACTGTTTGGTAGTTTACGCTGGGTAAATTGGAGTGACCTTGCTTTGCAACCTTATCGCTTCGGTGAGATCTCAAAAGTTGTTGGCGTACTATCAACGCCAAGCCGTCCGGAAGGTTTTAATTTGGTTCGTTATTATGATGACCAATGGTCTTTAAATTTGGGTTTAGGACAACGCTTTTCGCCAAAATGGTTAGGTTCTGTGTCAGTTGGATGGGACTCAGGAGCAGGAGATAAAGTGTCAACGGGTGGCCCAACTAAGGGATATTACAACTTGGGCGTGGGTGCTCAATATAGCCCGACATCGCGATACTTTATTTCTGGTGGCGTGAAGTATTACTGGTTAGGCGATGCAAAAGCTCAGCTTGGCGCACAGGCGGGTAGTGACTATTATGTAGGTGAGTTTAAGGATAACCACTCAGTCAGCTATGGCTTAAAAATTGGATATAAATTTTAAAATTAAATCAGTCATTTATAAGGTTTTAATTTCATGAATAAAATCATTAAAAACAGCCTATTTTTAGGATTATCGACTTTCATTGCAAGTTATGGAACTCTCCTTCATGC
The DNA here is from genome assembly GCF_044538495.1 of Acinetobacter sp. ABJ_C4_1. Classification (NCBI taxonomy): domain Bacteria; kingdom Pseudomonadati; phylum Pseudomonadota; class Gammaproteobacteria; order Moraxellales; family Moraxellaceae; genus Acinetobacter; species Acinetobacter sp. ABJ_C4_1. The sequence goes on from NZ_JBIUCQ010000016.1 coordinate 52,656, forward strand.
GGAAGCAAGTCCAACAACTTTGCCAGCGGTTTCGCAAAAAGCGTTAACTATTATTGATGGCCAAACAGAATGGTTAAGCAAGGTCTATAAAGACATTCATGAACACCCTGAACTTGGGTTTATGGAAACGCGTACTTCTGCCATTGTTGCCAAAGAGCTTAAGTCACTAGGTTTTGATGTTAAAACGGGAATAGCCAAAACAGGCGTGGTCGGTATTTTAAAAAATGGTGAAGGGCCAACAGTCATGTACCGTGCCGATATGGATGCCAATACTGTTGAAGAAGCGACTGGTCTACCATATGCGAGTAAAGTACGAGTAAAACTCGATGATGGAACTGAAACACCTGTAGCACATATGTGCGGTCATGATGCACATGTGACATGGATGCTCAGCATGGCAAAAACATTAGTGGCTTTAAAAAAGGAATGGAGCGGAACTATTATTTTAGTCGCGCAACCTGCCGAAGAGCCGATCACAGGTGCAAAAGCTATGGTGACCGATGGCTTATGGACAAAATACAACTTACCAAAACCTGATTATTTCTTTGCCGTGCATACCACACCTGCACCTGTGGGCGTGGTCATCAATGCACCGGGACCACGTATGGCGGGAACCGACCAGCTTGATGTTTTATTTAAAGGTGTGGGTGGGCATGGCTCATTACCAATGCTCACCAAGAACCCGATTAGCATGGCTGCAAACGCAGTGACTCAATATCAAACCATTATGGGTAATGCAGTTGATCCGCAACAAGCAGCAGTGTTATCGATTGGCTCAATTCAGGCTGGAAACTCGAATAACGTGATTCCTTCTACGGCATTAGTCAAAATGAATTTGCGCTGGTTTGATCCAAAAGTGCGTGAAACCATGTTAAATAATATTAAGTCTATGAGTGAAGGTGCCGCCCAAATGCAGGGTATGGGTAAAGATCAATTACCTACCTTTACGTTTAAAGGTTCGAGCACACCTGTAGTTAACAATAAAGAATTTTCGGCACGTTTAAATGGGCCTTTAAAGGCACTATTGGGCGATAAACATGTTCTAACTGAGTATCCTGCGGTTATGGGGTCTGAAGATGTTCATCATTTGTTAGGCGACCAAAAAGATATTCCTTTTAACTTTATGTTTATTGGTGTGGCAGACCCAGTTGTGTTTGCAAATGCAGTCAAGCAAGGCAAACCTGTACCTTATATTCCACATAGTCCAAACTACATTGTTGATTTAAAAGCTTTGCCAGTTGGTGCCAAGGTCACTACAGTTTCGATGTTAGAACTACTCACTAAAAAGTAAGTTACTCATAAAAAAAGATGCATTCACATGCATCTTTTTTATCTAAGTTTTTAAAAGTTAAGAGCAAGCCAAATATTTTTCTCGATAATGGATAGGTGATAAATCGGTCCAGCGGCGAAACGCGCGGGTAAAACTACTTACATCGGTAAAGCCAAGAATATAAGCAATCTCAGTAATATTATGGCTTGAGTTTTTAATATACGATAAGGCGAGTTCATGCCGAGTCTGATCAAGTAACTCACTATAAGAGGTGTTTTCGGCAGAAAGTTTGCGTTGCAGACTCCGTATGCTTAAGCCTAGACTTTTCGCAACGTCTTGTTGTTGAAAATCACCTGTAGATAATTTTTCAATTAATTTTACTTTCACTCGTGCCAATATATTTTCTTTATCGAGCCGTGCCAGATAACGATTAATAATTTCATCATATTCTTGAGTGAGAGTCGGATTTGCACCTTCTAGTGGTTGTTCTATCGTTGCCGTATCAAACACAATCATATCTTTGGGTGCATTAAAAACAATCGGAGCTTTTAAAATACTCTGAAAAGTTTCTAAATCTTCGGGCTCTGAACGTCTAAGTTCAATGCGTAATGGCGAAAAAACAGAGCCTTGTAAAGCACGACTTGAGCGAATAAAAACGGAAATAAATGCATCGATAGATTCGGGCTGAACTTCGTCGGGAACATGAATAACGAAATAATGGTTATTTCCTTGTCCATAAAACTCTAGCTCTGGAATATCCGTAACCACACGAAAATAACGAATAATTCTTAGAAACATCTCTTTTAGTGTGGTGCTAGTAATCAGTGAATGCCCTAACACATGAAAAGTATTTTGGTTGACTTGGCTGGCAACTTTAAGGCCAAAACATGAATCTTGAGTTTTCTGAACTGCTAATTTCCATAAATTTGCTGTTTGTTTTAATGAATATCGTGCATCAGGATTACTCAGAGCCTGAATATCTAAACCTGCTTGTTGTAATAAAGGTTGACTATCAACACCGGCTTTTTCGAGCGCTTTTTGAATCGCTTTCACCCAGCTAGCCAGTGCCGTTGCTGTCTGTGGCATGTTATGTCCTATAACTTGTGATTCATATTCCTCTGAACAGTATAAAAGATTCAAAACTAAAAAATCTTTTGTTTATTCTGAATCTTTTTATTTTGGCATCCATAGCCAATAGATTGGCGTTTCGAGCTAAGCACACTTAGGGTGATCTAAATAAAGTAGAGGCATGAAAAACTGAGGAATAACGGATGACCTATATTTATAAAAATCCTGCCGGAATGACCGATAGCGAAAAAACGGAACATATTAAAAAAGTAGTAACAGCAGAAGGCGTGGCTTTACGCAAACGCCACCCTATTTTGAACCATCAAAATGCCATTGGGGCGATGATTCTATTTATATCTTTGGTCAGCATGATAGCGACTGCCGTGCTCTATATAAATCATCAACTTTCAGCTTGGTTTGCAATTCCAATTATTGCTTTTTTTGCATCGCTCACCCATGAGTTAGAGCATGACCTGATTCACTGGATGTATTTTAGAAAGAAACCATGGGCACATCATTTAATGATGGGCTTAGTCTGGTTAGCTCGACCAAGTACCATTAACCCGTGGAAACGTCGTGAGCTGCATTTTAACCATCATAAAAACTCAGGCACCGAAGTTGATTTAGAAGAAAGAGCTTTAACCAACGGAGAACAGTGGAGCATACGTCGTCTCATCGCGATTGGTGATAACGGCTTGGCGGTCTTGTTCCGTATTATTTCTGCAAGCAATTGGACTGTTAGAAAAGTAATTTTTAAACGTGCATTTATGGCCTATTTCCCGCTAGGAATTATTCACTGGTCGCTGTGGTATATCTTCTTAGGTTTTCACGCAATTGATGCTGTTGCAGGTTGGGCGAATGCACCGATTGCATGGTCAGCTACCACTTTAAATATCATGCATGTAGTTAATATTTTGACTGTTGTTTGGGTTGCACCGAATGTGCTGCGTACCTTCTGCTTGCATTTTGTGACTAGTAATATGCATTACTACGGTGACGTTGAATTGGGTAATGTCATTCAACAAACTCAAGTATTAACACCGTGGTGGATGACTCCGTTCCAATTGTTTTGCTTTAACTTTGGTTCAACGCATGCCATCCATCATTTTGTGGTGAAAGAACCATTCTACATTCGCCAAATGACCGCACCAGTTGCCCATAAAGTCATGCGTGATATGGGAGTGCGGTTTAACGATGTTGGAACCTTTAAAAGAGCAAACCGTTGGAACGTAAATGATTTATCAGAATCAAAAAGTTAAAACATAGCTTTTTATCTCACTCAAATGGACTGAGTTCTGTACGAAGCACTCAGTCCATTAACCATAATTTCACTAAAGAGTTTCTTAAAAATTAAGTGCCTCTACTGAAAATTAGTAAAAAGCAGAATCACACCCAACACACATAAAATAGAACCAATTACCTTATTAATCTGAGCTTGTTTGGCTAACATTTTCTGTCTTAAGAGCATTGAAGAGAAAAGCACAGCCACCAGTGCAAACCATATAAAATGGGCAAATGACATAAAAAAGCCATAAGCTAAAAGAATGCTTTCAGGCGTGGTTAAACTCACAATTTGGGTATAGGTACTAATCACAAATAGCGTGGTTTTAGGGTTCAGGGCATTGGTAAAAAAGCCGTATTTTATGGCTTGAAAAGTGCCTATAGCGTTTAAAGCAACAGCATCTAAAACAGGTTTTTGCGTAAAGGTTTTATAACCAATATAGATCAGGTAAAGTGCGCCAATGTACTTAACAATAGTCAAAATTTGTGGCGTATAAGCCATCACAAAGGCAACCGCAACTAACGTATAGGTCACATGCACCAACACACCAAGCGATATGCCGAGTGAAGTGAAAACCCCTATTTTTCTGCCATACAGATAACTATTTTTTGTGACGATCGCGAAGTCAGCGCCGGGGCTTACCACTGCCAAAATCGTAATGAGAATAACCGCAATAAACTCTGCCATTATCTTGTACCCTCAGTGAAAACGAGGGATCTATTCTGTACTTTTTGGAATGTATTCGAGAGGAGAACTGTTTTACTTAAAGCTACTATCCTTTTGGTGAGAAAGATTGCGGCTTTACATTTATGAAGATAGATATAGATATTTAAAATATTTTTCATCATCTAAAATAGGTTTTAATAAAGGTGATTTTTATTTTGAACAGAAACCTAGAAATAAAAATCGATAAAAACGACTACATATCTATGAGTTTTTGGAATGATCGAAAGAATATCGCTGAATTCACTAAAATTTTTCTATTTTGTGGCGAAGTATGGCAGCGTGACTTTAGCCGCAAAGAAATTATTTGTGACGCAAAGTGCCGTTAGTAAACAGATTTATAATTTAGAAGAAGCTTTAAATACGACTTTATTCGACCGAAAAAATAAAACGCTTGTGATGACTGAGCAAGGTGAAATTTTATTGAGTTGTTGCCATCAAGTTTTTGGTCAACTTGATGAATGTTTAATAGAACTCAGCCAGCCCAAAACTCATAACAAGCAACTAGTTTTGTCATGTGAACCCACTCTTTCCATGAAATGGCTCATACCGCGGTTATCAAAATTTAAAAAGCTCGGTCATGATTTTGAAGTGGTGCTACTTACCGCAGGTGGCGTGGTCGATTTTGAAAAAGATAATATTGATATCGCGATTCGTAGAAATGACTTTGATTGGGGAGAGCATATTTATAGCGAAAAGATTGCCGATGAATATATCGCTCTAGTTCAAGCAACCAAGCCATCGGAAACTAACGACGTACTCATTTCGACCTCTAGACCGAATTTTTTCAAAAGCATGAGTCGTATTGCTGAGTTAAAGCAAAGTTTAAAAGGCTACACTAAAGTTGAACTCGAACATTTTTATCTATGTTTAGAAGGCTGTTTGGCTGGACTCGGAGCTACAGTTATCTCAATTTATATGATTGAAAAAGAGCTTGAGTGGAACGCAATACAAAAAATTTCACCAATCGTTCAAGACGGTTCAGCCTATTTTCTACTTTCTCATGGTGCTTTTGAGGAAGATCCACGCAAAACTATATTTTTAGAATGGCTAAAAGCAGAGATGAGTGAGATTCAGCATAAATTGCTTTAGATTAATTCTTTTTATCTAAGTAAAAGTTTTTTAATCTATTGAAAATAATCATAAATTATAAAAATTACAGGCATTAAAACGAGAGCGCCGTATGTCTCGTTTGTGCTGTCTAAAACTCTCTAAGATGAAAAATATTTAACTTCATACTTATTTATTAAACCCTAAACATGAATTTCACTCAGTTTTGAATGAGACTAAATCATTTTTATTCATGTTCTGATTGCGGTATAAATCTATTCATGCTCTGAAGCGCTCCAGTAATTCACTTTTTGATAAGACCATAAGGCACAAAACTGACAAGGCTGGAAAGTTCAAAAAAGAGCTCGAAATTTTTTTAGGTTTTATCTCAGAAATTAGGGTACTGATCAAAATGAGTAAAGAATTTACATTTACGATTAAGAGTATTTGTTTCGATGAGAACTATCGTCCAGCAGACAATACGCGTATTACCACCAACTTTGCTAACTTGGCGAGAGGGATGAGCCGCGAAGAAAATTTGCGCAATACATTACGGATGATCGACAATCGTTTCAATGCCTTAGCTCATTGGGACAACCCTAAGGGCGACCGCTATGGCGTTGAACTTGAAATCATTTCAGTTGAAATGAATATTGATGCCGAAAACCGTACGAGCGGGCTTCCTCTCATCGAAATATTGAAAACCAATATTGTTGATAAAAAGACCAATGAACGCATCGAAGGTATTGTAGGTAACAACTTCTCGTCTTATGTACGTGACTATGACTTTAGTGTGTTGTTGTTAGATCACAACAAAAACAAGTCTACGTTTAGCACGCCAGAAAAGTTTGGTGAACTGCACGGCAACTTATTTAAGAGCTTTATTAACTCTGAAACTTACAGAGCCAACTTTAAAAAGGCGCCTGTGATTTGCCTAAGCGTTTCAACAACTAAAGAGTACCACCGTACTGAAAACGAACATCCTGTTTTGGGTGTGGAATATAAGCAAGAAGACTATTCATTAACCGATGAATATTTCCAAAAAATGGGCTTAAAAGTTCGCTACTTCATGCCGCCAAACAGCGTTGCGCCGTTAGCGTTCTATTTTACTGGTGATTTGTTGAGTGATTACACCAACCTTGAGTTGATTAGTACCATTAGTACGATGGAAACCTTCCAAAAGATTTACCGTCCTGAAATTTACAACGCAAATTCAGTGGCTGGAAAATCTTATCAACCAAGCTTGAAACACCAAGATTATTCACTTACTCGAATTGTGTATGACCGTGAAGAACGTAGCCGTTTGGCTATAGAGCAGGGGAAGTTTGTTGAAGAGCAATTTATCAAACCATACCAAGCGATTCTTGAGCAGTGGTCTGCGAATTACGCTCCTAATTAATCAACATACAGGTCATTTAACATGAAAAAATTACTACCGACTTCAACTGCTGGCAGCTTACCTAAACCGTCTTGGCTTGCAGAACCTGAAAAGCTTTGGTCACCTTGGAAACTCGAAAACGAAGGCTTAGTTGAAGGTAAAAAAGACGCGCTACGTTTAGCACTTCACGAACAAAAACTTGCGGGCATCGACATTGTGAGCGATGGTGAACAAACTCGCCAACACTTTGTGACGACATTTATTGAACACTTAAATGGTGTAGATTTTGAGAAGCGCGAAACTGTTCGTATTCGTGACCGTTATGACGCAAGCGTACCGTCTGTTGTTGGTGCTGTGTCTCGTCAAAAGCCTGTGTTTGTTGAAGATGCCAAGTTTTTACGTCAGCAAACTGATCAACCAATTAAATGGGCATTACCTGGCCCAATGACCATGATTGATACGCTTTATAATGGTCACTACAAGAGCCGTGAAAAACTTGCTTGGGAATTTGCCAAAATCTTGAACCAAGAAGCGCGTGAGTTAGAGGCTGCTGGTGTAGACATTATTCAGTTTGACGAACCTGCATTTAACGTCTTCTTTGATGAAGTAAATGACTGGGGTATTGCGACTTTAGAGCGTGCAATTGAAGGTCTAAAATGTGAAACTGCGGTACACATTTGCTATGGTTACGGCATTAAAGCCAACACCGACTGGAAAAAGACACTCGGTTCAGAATGGCGCCAGTACGAAGAAGCTTTCCCGAAACTTCAAACTTCTAACATTGATATCATCTCGTTAGAATGTCACAACTCGCGTGTGCCAATCGACTTGCTTGAACTCATTCGTGGTAAAAAAGTCATGGTGGGTGCAATTGATGTCGCATCTAACCAAATTGAAACACCTGAAGAAGTGGCGAATACACTACGTAAAGCACTTCAGTTTGTAGATTCTGACAAGCTTTACCCTTGCACAAACTGCGGTATGGCGCCTCTTTCGCGTGAAGTGGCACGTGGCAAGTTAAATGCGTTAACGGCAGGTGCAGAAATTGTTCGTCGAGAACTTACGGGTTTTGAACTTACTGCTTAATATTTACCAATACAATGGTATAAAGGGTTACTTTTTTGATGGCTATTGATAATCAAAGCAGTAACCCTCATTTCACTTATTACATGTAGTTCTAAACAGGACTCATGTCGATACAGTGCCTTCCTGATGGAGTTGGGCGGTATAGCAAAACACACAGGAAAAGGTACGGTTCAATTTAGGAATAATGTCATGGTTCAAGCAACAGACTTTAGAAATGCAATGTCTTTACTCACAAGTGCGGTTAGCGTTGTGACCACGGCAGGCATGTCTGGCCGTTTTGGATTTACTGCCTCTGCTGTTTGTAGTGTGACTGACACACCGCCGACATTATTGGTGTGTATGAACCAATCTGCGAGTTCACATGCACATTTCCTAGATAACAAAATCTTAACGGTAAATGTTTTAGGTGCGTATCACGAACATATTTCAAAAGCATTTTCATCTAAACTCACGCCAGAAGAACGCTTTAAACATGGCGAATGGATTGAGTTAGAAACAGGTTCACCTGTGTTAGACGATGCTTTGGTAAGTTTCGATTGTGAGATTGAACAAATTCAACAAGTCGGCACACATACGATTTTTATATGTCCGATTGTAGCGATTAAACAAAGCCAGCATGACCAAAGTTTGGTTTACTTTAACCGCGCTTATCACCAAGTGGGGCAGACTGAGATTGTCTAATTCCACGCGTTTAGTTGTTTCTGAAATAGCGAAATGAGGGCCTAGGAACAATCCTATTTACAAGTTGTTTCACCGGGTTCAGGCTCTCGGATTTCTAGCTTATTGTTCTGTTCTACTACACAAATACGTGTATCGAAAGTTTTGTATATATCTAAAGTAATGTCATAAGCCACATTCTTTTCAAATGCCTTTAGAGGAATTTTTACACAATCTTTCTCTTCTATTGGCAAAGGAACATTTGAATATTCTTTCTCATAAGTGCTTTTGTAGCCGTTTGTATAGTCAGCTTTCGCCACAAAAATCAAAAATTTATTATCAAAAGAATAATGCGTTTTTTTAGGGTTATTGGTAAAGGCACATACATAATCTTGATGTAGTGTAACTTCTAATGGAAGAGGGCCTTGGCTACAGCCATTTAACAAACACCCAGTTGTTAATATTAAAATGGACTTTGAAGATAGTCTTATCATTTATGTTCTCGTAAAGTTCTAAAAAATATTCAAAATCAAAAAGTAAAATTCATGCCGTTTAGCTTACCGTATCTGACTCTTTTTAAAAAATTAATAAATATAATTAAATATAATATCTTAAATAATAGTTAAGATAATCTAATGAAAAACAATAAGATATTTAATCACTTGTCATAAAAGCGACATTGACACTTCTAAACTCTCAGATTATGCTTTGCGTGCTGGCCACATTGCCAGCCGGTTTTAGCAGACCGTGCTCAAGAACATTGAAAAAATTCATTTTTTTGATGTAGACTCACTCGTCCCCCTTTTTGTAGCGGTAGGACGGAAGGGGGACACCTTCGGGTGTGCTGGGTCTTGAGCCAGTCTGCTAACCCCCTTTCGTTCTGCCACCATAAGTCCAAATAAATGCTCTGGCAGAACTCCAAAAATCAGGAGTTGGCTATGCACATCCATCATTTCTTGGTACTCGGTGCCAAAAGCTATAACAACACAACTTAAAAAATTACAGCAGCTTGAACGCCCTAAGGTTTTCAGGCTTTACGTCATTTTTACTTAAAACTTAGCAAAACAAAACTTGAGATGTGCCAAGCACCGTCTTGCGGCTTTGCTGTGCCTTTTTTTCTCCCAAAAAGGGCACAGGCTTTTTATCTCATGCAGAAACAACAAGAATTTAAAAAGGTAAAACTATGCCAACTTTAGAAATATCATCCAAAAAATTACAGGTTATTCAAACCGCCATCCAACTCTTTACCACTCGTGGCTTTCACACCTCAGGCGTAGACCTGATTGCTAAAGAAGCCAACATCACCAAATCCACGTTTTATAAATATTTTGGTTCGAAAGAACACCTGATCGAAATGTGCATCGCCTTTCAAAAAAGCCTGCTCCGAGAAGAAGTGCTCTCTATCATTTACTCAAACCGTTACTACACTTCAAAAGATAAACTCAAAGAAATTATTGTTTTACATACTAATTTAAACAGCCTGTACAACCTTTTACTTAAAGCCATTTTTGAAATAAAACTGCTTTACCCACAGGCCTACCGTATGGCGGTTGAATACCGAAAGTGGTTACGCCATGAAATTTTTGATCTGATTTTTTGCGGGGAAACCCGCGAGCCAAAATTCGATGCCGACATGGTGGTAAACCTGATAGATGGTTTGCTGCTACAGGTTTTAAGCTCAAATAGTGTGGATGAAAGGAATGTAGTGGTGGAGAGGTTTTGGGGGAATGTATAAGAATAAGCTGATCTTAAAATAATAGCTATTAATCAGATAGAGATTTAAAATAATATGAGTAATTTATAAATAAAGAATAAAGGTGATATTTTTATGAGCTTAATATGAGTATAATTGTTTAATTAAACTACAATATATTATATGACTGGTTTATCTAAAATATTATTGGAAATGAGGTAAAAGTGACTCAAAAATTAATTAAGTTCGGCTTTGATTTTCGTAGTGAATTATTATTGGATGAAATTTTACAAGCTTTAAAGTTTTGTCCAGTTCAATACAATATTGAGCAAATTAGCGAACAACATTACTTTTTTGAAGTCAATGAACCGAAAGAAAAGTTACTTATACTTAATTTTATTAATGATTTTTATTTGCGAAGAGAACTCAATGCAAAGATAGCACCTGAGCAAAAATCATTTGTCGATGCCATTATTAGAGCGAGTATTAGTAAATAAAATGCTTTTTAGTAATACTGAATTAATGCCATTTAACTTTAAAAGAATGGCAAATGATAACTACCTGATAACAAGTGTTACGGGTGATTTTGAATTTATTTCTAATGAAAATTTAAGAAAATTAATTGCGAAAGATGAGTCCTTAGATATTGAGCTCTATCTTAAATTAAAATCTAAATTTTTTTTAATAAGTAAAAAGGCTGTTGGAACGAAAAGAGCTTTAGCATCAAGATTACATTCAAAAAAATCGACTATTTTAAATGGCCCTGCATTGCATATCATTGTGGTAACTATTCAATGTATGCATTCATGTTCGTACTGCCAAGTAAGTCGTCAGCAAGAAGGAGATGAATTTACCATCTCACGGGAAGACTTGTTTTTAGCTTGCGATACTATATTTGAAAGTACTTCGGAAACTTTGACTGTTGAGTTTCAAGGAGGCGATCCCTTATTACGATATGACTTAGTGAAAACCGCTATTGAGTACATTAGTGAAAAAAATAAGCTACACAATAGATTAATTCGTTTTGTAGTAACAACTACATTGCACCAGTTAACATCTGAAATGTGCTTATTTTTTAAAGCACATCAAGTTGTATTATCAACAAGTATAGATGGTCTTGCTGATTTGCATAATAGGAATAGACCAATTGCTAATCGTGATGCTTATGAAAGAACTATTGAAGGTTTAGAACTTGCACGTAAAGAGCTAGGGCAAGATTCTGTTTCTGCATTAATGACATCTACTCGTAGAAGTCTGAATTATCCTCATGAAATTGTAGATGCATACGTTAAATTGGGTTTTAAGGATATTTTTATTCGTGGTCTAAGCGATTATGGTTTTGCTAAGAAAAACTCAAAACGACTTGCTCCAACTCATAATGAATTTTTAAATTTTTATTCAAAAGCATTAGAACGAGTTCTTTATTGGAATAATCAGGGATATGAACTCATAGAGGTACATGCTGCAATTTTATTAAATAAAATTTTATCTCCTTTTGATCAAGGCTATATTGATTTGCAGAGTCCTTCTGGAGCTGGGCTTGGTTGTATAGTTTATAATTACGATGGATATGTTTATCCAAGTGATGAAGCCCGCATGCTTAAAGAAACAGGTGATATATCATTGCGTTTGGGTAAGATAGGAGAGTCATTATCTCAATTATTATCATCTAATTTACAAAGAAATATTATTGCATCAAGCCTTAATTTTAATGATCCAAGCTGTAGGGAGTGTGCTTATTCATCTTATTGTGGGCCTGATCCAATTAGTGCCTATAATGAATTTAAAATGATGACTCCACCTACTCATCTAACTAGTCATTGCAAGCGATACATGGGTTTGTTTGATCTAATTTTTAATAAATATCAAGATTCAGAAAGTTTCAGAAAAATAGCAAACCGATGGGCTTTTAGTAAGTAGATATGTAATGAGAAAAATAAAATTAGAGTCAGTTACACAATATATGCCACAAATCTTTAGAGTTCTTAATCCTAATAGCTTACATACGGAGTGGTTACCTGATCAATCTATTCTTTTGCCAATTACTACTATTCAAGAAGTCGGAATTTTTGATAGGTATATTGAATCTGGTTTAGATAATCTATATCCAATTTATAGTTCAGATTTAATGGATATTGTTGGTGAAAACAAACTCTTTATTCCAGAAGGTCAAGTATTAGAAGCTAATGATGTGGTTGCCATTGATCTGCATAAAAAGAATCTAAATGTGCTTTTACGTGCGAGTGATACTCATCATACTTTATTCCTCACTAATAGATGCAATAACTATTGCATCATGTGTTCTCAGCCACCTACTAAGCATGATGATTCATGGTTAATAGAGCAGACATTAGAAATAATTAAGCATCTCAGTTATGTACCAATGAACATTGGTTTAACGGGAGGTGAACCATTATTATTAGAAAAAAATTTAAGATTAATTATAGATACCATTCACTATAAATTTCCTTCAACTAAGATTGATGTATTAACAAATGGCCGTTTATTTAGTAATTCTGAGGTAGCTGAATCGGTATTATCTAATCTTGAAACTAAAGTTAATTGGCTTATTCCTTTATATGGACACGCAGATCTCTTACATGATTTTGTGGTGCAACAGCATTCGGCTTTTGAAGAGACCCTAGAAGGCTTCTATGTTCTTCAAAATTATGAGCAGCCGATACAATTACGAATTGTTCTAGTTAAGCCAGTATTAGAGAACTTGATTAATCTTTGCAATTATATCCGTTCGAATCTTCCTTTTATCAATGAAGTTGCATTTATAGGATGTGAGCCTATTGGTTTTGCATTAGCGAATAAGGAACTTAGTCAGGTTGATATTAAGGATTGGTGGGCGCAATTAGAAAGTGCTGTTGATATTTTAATGGAATCCAAAATTCGTTTTCTTTTTATGAATATTCCTTTATGTTGCTTGCCTGAAAACCTATGGGAGTTTGCAGCACAGAGTATTTCAGATTGGAAAAATACTTATGATCCAGTATGTCAGGAATGCGATTTAAAAGAGAAATGCTGTGGTTTATTTAGTTGGTATAAAAATGGTTGGATGCCATCTACTATAAAACCAATAAAAATTGTTGAAACCAAGTATGAATAATTTGCATAATATAAGTATTAAATAAAAAATTATATTTGTGGGAGTTGAAGTGTGAGTAAATTTATAAAGTCTTTAGCAATTTTTGCAGCTTCTGCTCCAATTATTAATAATAAAGCCACTGCTGCTGTTGGGGTAAATGTAGATACTTATGATAATTTAGAGCCAGTTTCTATTAGACCTCTTAACTACGAGTATGAGAATATGTTTGCTGGACATAGAAGTCACTCTAGTCACAGTAGTCATTCCAGCCATTCTAGTCACTATTCTGGCTCGGGTTATTCGGGTTACTCTAGCTCTAGAAGTCCTGTTTATTCTGTTCCTGCTTATACTCCGCCGAGTTATGCTAGTTCAAGTAATTCTGTAAAAAAAGTGACTACACCATCACCTAAATCTACTCCTTCAAGAACTAACTCTAATATTATAGTAAAAAATTATTCTAATATCCCAACACGAACTAATACAGCACCTCAATCATATTATGATAATGGTGCAAGTTTAAATAATGTTTCGACAGAAAACGATCCAGTTTTAATGCGAGTTTTGCAAGTGAAACGTGTACAAATGGCTCTAGTAAATCGTGGGTATTATTCAGGGAAAATTGATGGTGATTTAGGTAAAAACACACGTAAAGCTATTGCTAATTTTCAAATAGATAAAAATCTAACTATAAATGGTCGAATGACTACAGAATTATTAAATAGTCTTGGTGTTTTAGCAGTTAATTATTCTGAAGAGTAATTAACTGCTAATATTTTTAGAGATAGATCATCTTAGTAAATATTATTTCTAGTTAGAAGAGTTCTCATTAATAAAATAAGCTCACGACTAGATTATTTACTGGTCGTGTAAAGCTAGTTAGGTTGTTCCCGCAACTTCTACAAAGAATTTTCATACTCCACATAACCATCTTCAATTGCAGGAATAATCTCTACAAACTCAAAGTAGGGCACTGTACAAAATTCAGAGTCTCGAATCGCATCAATCACAAAATAATAATCTTGCAAAGAAGTCGTCTCAAACACAGCAATATCACTGGCTTTAGTGCTAAACGCTTCAACGTCATACCAGCGAACTTTTACAGTGGGGTACTTCTCAAAAATAGGCTCAAGCTTCTGTGCACTAAACTCAGCCCGCTTTTCACGAGCTAAAGCCAACCAAGCAGGCAAAGCTCTTAAATGAATAAAAAAAGTATAGGTTCTAGACATAACCACTCCATGACTGGGCCGAGTTGTAGTTCAACTGAAAAGACAGCATTTGCTTGTCATATCACCATGACTCAGTCAGTATATGAGTGATTACTCACATTTAATACTCGCATTTCGGCCCATGTCAGAAACCCTCCCAGACCCACGCAAACGCCCGCGTCAAGCACGCTCAGTGGCTACCTTTGAAGCAATTTTAGAGGCGGCTGCTCGCATTTTAGAATCTTTAGGCTTTGCTGGATTTAACACAAATGCCGTGGCTGAACTTGCTGGCGTAAGCATTGGTAGCCTATATCAATACTTTCCATCTAAAGATGCTTTAATCGTTGAGTTAATTCGACGTGAGCGCGCTAAGCTTTCAAGTCATATTGTTGAAGCTATACAGCAACACGACGCCGCAGACTTAAAAGAAAAATTAAAACTCATCATTCAGGCTGCTGTGCAACATCAATTGAGCCGTCCACAGTTGGCGCGAACTCTAGAGTTTGCTTCTGAAATCATTGGAAAAGACATTGAGGAAAGTGAGCTTCAACACGAACTTGAAACCATAATTTCTGATCTGTTTATATGCTTTGGCATTTCACATGCACAGACAGTAGCACAAGATGTGATTGCGTTAAGTAAAGGAATGATTAACTCAGCAGGTATAGCGGGGGAAAGTGATTTAGATCATTTACAGCAGCGAGTTGAAAAGGCTGTATTTGGTTATTTGGATTTGAGCTAGCGAACATAAGCCAATGTTACAGCGACACAACCCATGTCATTATGAAGAAAGAGCATATAGATTTGATAAATTCTTTGGAAGATGCTTTTAGATACTCGAATTAGTTAAGTGTATGTATGCAGGATAGGGCAGTGAGTTATTGTAAGAAGGATTTAGATTAGAGTGGATATTTATCTGCTTTAGAATTAATAGAGATTACATGAAATTGTGGAGAGTTGATCAATAAGTAATCCTGAAAGGTGACAAATCATTAAAAAAGCCCAAGTACTATGAGTTGGGCTTTTGATAAAAAATAAAAGTATGATTTATGTCAGATAAAAATTACATTTCGCATAAGGCGTATTAGGTTAATTTTAGAAAAATTAAACTTAAAATCAATTATCTCTTCGTATCTGTAAGAGCTTAACAAATAAAGTATAATTAACATTCATATCTTATTAATTTCAAAGAGTTGCTTGTGTCATTTCAAACCCCTATAAGTATATCTGAAGCTATTCTAAATATAGATCAAAACAAATATTTACTACCAGCAATACAACGTGAATTTGTTTGGTCACATGACAAAGTTGAATGGTTATTCGATTCAATAATGAGAAACTATCCAATTAGTTCTTTTTTATTTTGGGAAGTAAATGAACAAACAGCTAAAGGATATAAATTTTATAAATTTATATCTGAATATCGAGAAAGGTATAAAACTCATAATGATGAAATATCTACAAATGGTTTAACATCTTTTAATGCAATTTTAGATGGACAACAGCGACTAACATCTTTATATTTAGGATTAAAGGGGAGTTTTGCATATAAAGAATATAGAAAAAAATGGGAAAATACTGAAGTATCAATACCAACAAGACAGCTTTACTTGAATATAGATCAAGAACTTAATAATGAAGAAGATGGTAGAGTATATGAGTTTAAATTTTTAAGAAATCAAGATACAAAGAACCAAATAATATATAAATCAAGTACCAATGTTAATTGGTTTAAAGTAGGTGAAATTCTCAATTTAACAAATGATGAAGATTTAGATAATTTTGTCGAAAACTTAAATGGAGCATTTGCAAGAAAAGCTATTCGCCAACTTAAGCGAACAATTAATGACTACAAACTAATTAATTTCTTTTTAGAAAAAGATCAAAATATTGATAAAGCTTTAAATATTTTTATACGTATAAACAGTGGTGGTGAACCTTTAAGTTTTTCAGACTTGATCATGTCTATTGCTGTTGCTAATTGGGAAAAAAAAGATGCTAGAAAAGAAATTCATCAATTAGTAGACAACATCAGAGATAAAGGCTTTAGTGTTAGTAAGGATTTAATTTTAAAGACTTTTCTTTATTTATATAGCACTGATATTAAATTCAAAGTTAATAATTTCTCGAAAGAAAATGCTCAATTATTTGAGAAAAAATGGGATGAGATAAGAGATGCTCTCTTAGAAACTTTCAACTTACTTAAAGGGTTTGGCTTTAATGACTACACATTAACATCTAAAAACTCTATTCTTCCAATAGTTTACTGGATATACCACAATAAAATTTATAAAGATTTTAGCACTAAAATTGAATATAAAAATCAACGACTTGAAATTAAAAAGTGGTTGCATATAAGTCTATTAAAACAACTTTTTAGTGGAACATCTGACTCTGTACTTTCCCAAATAAGAAGAGCTTTTAGCGCTGAAAAATTAACAACATCTTCATACCCAATACAAGAAATTTTTTCATTTGTGAAAAAAGATATCAGTATTGGAAGTGAATTTATTGAAGAGTTATTAAATATTCAATACGAAGAAGCCCAATCCTTTTCTATATTGGCTTTATTATTCCCACATTTAGATTATAAAAATAATTCTTTCCATAAAGATCACTTACATCCTAAAGATGAGTTCAAAAACTTATCTAATGAAGATAAAACCAAATACAGTTGGAGAGAGTACAACTCTATAGTTAACTTACAAATGCTTGATTCAAATGAAAATATGTCAAAAAATAATTTACCTTTAGATAAATGGATTGAGAATGAAACTATTTATAAAGAGTCTCTTAAAGACAATTTCTTAGTAAATCATTTACTACCATTAGAATGTGATTTTGCAATTACTGAGTTTGATAAATTCTTTATTGCAAGAAAAAATATCTTATTTAATAAACTCTATGAAATTTTAAAATAAGTACTAGAAATGGAATAAAAATCTAAGCTCACTCAAAGTTCCTAATAACCATTAAGTTGATGGTGGACATTGAGTGAGTTCATTTAGTACTACCTACTCTAAAGTTTTCAAGAAATTCCTTTTTCAAAGAATTGAAGGAATCCTTATTTGAAATTATAGGAGGTATATAACTTCATTTAATATAATGGGCGTTATCTGAAATAATATTTAAAAAACTGATTTAAATCAGATTCTTAAAAATTTTTTTACCATAAAAAAGAAAAATTCCGTTTTTGACATGAGTTGGCTTTTTTATGAGTAGATTTGATAGCTCCCGCTAATCATTTTAACTAAAATTACTCTGTATAACTT
>NZ_JBIUCQ010000017.1:0-69326 GCF_044538495.1 Acinetobacter sp. ABJ_C4_1
AAATATGACATTTGATGCTTAAAAATTTGTCACGGTATAACCAAAAATTTCTAAATAATTTTAATAAACAAACATAAACATATGATAAATATAATAATTTTAATATTTTGCATGCCATAAAATAAAGTTAAGGATATTTTTCACCATTTATTTTTTATATTTTACCGAATGATAAAAAAATACCACCCAATAGATAATAAAAATAAAAAAACCTCTTGTGATAATAAAGTTAATTATTTACCAAATGTTATATTTTAAAAAATTTTATTAAAAACACCATTAATAATTAGATTAAAAAAATAACATTCAAAAAAATATAGCAATTTTTCTTCTTGTTTTTTCATAAATGTATATTTAGATTTAATTAAGATTATTTAAAATCATATTTGTATTTTATGAATACAGTTTAAGCAAAATTAAATTTTACTTAACACTGCCTATAATATTTTAAGGAGAAAGTATTATTTCGATCAAATCGTGTGACATTTTAAATCAATTATATCTCTGTACTTAACCATAAAAATCCACCCAGCGTTAACTCATATTCAGCCAGGAAAGATTAAAAAACTCATGAAACTTAAAACAAATTTTTCGCATCTCGCTTATAGCTGTGCATTGGTATTATTCGGTTCTATGCAATTTGCCCATGCTGCACCTTTACTCACGTCTCATATCACAAATGAAGTCAGCCCTGCACCTACAGCAAATGCATGGATTGAAGTTGACACTCAAGCTTTTGAAGATAATATTAAAAGGACAAATCAATTACTTAATGGCAAAACACAACTTTGTGTAGTCATGAAAGCAAATGCATACGGCCATAGTATTGACCTACTTATGCCGAGTGTGATGAAGTTAAACGTATCGTGTATTGGTATTACCAGTAATGCAGAAGCGGCGATGGTGCGTAAGCATGGCTATAAAGGCAAAATTACACGTTTACGTACAGCAACTGATAGTGAAATCATCAATGCACATGCGTTAAATATCGAAGAGCTTTTGGGGAATTATGATCAGGCTGCCCGTATCTCTAAATGGGCAGAAGCGAACAATACAACTGTACATTATAGCTTGGCTTTAAATTCGGGTGGTATGGATCGTAATGGTCTTGAAATGTCTACAGCTCAAGGTAAAGAACAAGCTGTTGCAATCACTAAGCTTCCAAATCTTAAAATTGACGGCATTATGACCCATTATGCTGTAGAAGATGAAAAATATGTTCGTGAGCGCCTAGCTCAATTTAATGAACAAACAGCATGGTTGATTAAAAAAGCCAAACTGAATCGTAAAGAATTAACATTACATACGGCAAATTCATTTGCTACCGTAAATGTTCCTGAATCACATTTAGATATGGTCCGTGCAGGCGCAATTATTTATGGAGATTTTCCTAATCACCCTGAATTTAAACGCATGATGGCATTTAAAACACAAATTGCTGCAATTAATAATTACCTTAAAGGTTCAACTGTAGGTTATGACCAAACTTATACGTTGACACGTGATTCTAAACTCGCAAACTTGCCTGTAGGTTATTCGGATGGCTACCGTCGTAGTTTTAGTAATAAAGCTTTTGTCTTAGTCAATGGACAAAAAGCGCCAGTGGTTGGTCGAGTATCAATGAATACTGTTATGGTTGATGTAACAGATATTCCAGAAGCCAAAGCGGGCGATGAAGTTGTATTATTTGGACGTCAAGGCAATGCTGAGGTTCAATCTAGTGATTTAACGAGTCTTACAGGCCATATTTTGACAGAGGCCTATACTCCATGGAGTAACTCTAATCCACAAGTGATTAAACCTATTCAATCTCAGCAATCAACGCAAATCAGTAATCATCAAGTTACAGCAACCACTGAGTAAACTTTAGGTGAATTAATAAGTAGCCCTATATTTCAAAAAGTATCGGGGCTACTTTTAGTATGACCATATCTCTTAATCTATTACACCCTACTTAAATTCTTATATAAAAAAAGAGCATTTTCATGCCCTTTTTATTTTTATTTAGTCTTTAGCTTGCATGCTTAAAACTATCAATTTGCTTAATTTCATAAGGCAAACCGACATAATTTTCAGCCAATGTGGTTTTACCTGCAATTGAACCCAGTACATAACTCAACTCGGCTTGTTTAATCTTGTGATCGAACTCACTTTCAGTTTCAAAACGATGCAATAAATGAGTCATCCACCAAGAAAAACGCTCTGCTTTCCATACGCGTTGTAGGCATTTTTCAGAGTATTCATTTATACCTTGTTCGGAACCTTCGGCATAATATTCAATAAGTGCACTTGATAAATAAGCAATATCAGAAGCCGCGAGATTTAGCCCTTTTGCTCCAGTCGGTGGAACAATATGCGCAGCATCACCTGCTAAAAATAGTTTTCCGAAACGCATTGGCTCGGTCACAAAGCTACGTAACGGCGCAATACTTTTCTCAATAGAAGGTCCTGTCACTAACTTTTCACGGCTTTCGGGGTCTAGGCGTTTTTTTAACTCATCCCAAAATTTTTCATCCGACCAGTCTTCGACGTGATCTGTTAAAGGGACTTGTAAATAATAACGGCTACGTGTCTCTGAACGCATACTGCATAAAGCAAATCCACGTTCTGATTGTACGTAAATGAGTTCATCGGCTACAGGTGGCACATCGGCCAACACCCCTAACCAACCAAACGGATAAACTTTTTCAAAGGTCTTAATTTTATCTTGAGGCACGCTGGCACGACATACGCCATGGTAGCCATCACAACCAGCAATAAAGTCACACTGAATTTGAAAGGCTTTACCTTGGTACTCAAACTCAACTTTTGGTGAAGTGTAAAAATCTTTTACTTGTACATTTTGAGCTTCATAAAATGACTTGAGCTGCTCCGCTTCACGTGCAGTCATTAAATCTTTGGTGACTTCGGTTTGACCATATACGGTCACTTGTTTTCCACCCGTGAGTGCAGCCAAATCAACCCGATGTAACTCACCATTGGTCAAGATTTCGATGCCCGAATGTGGTAATCCTCTTTCTTTTAAGTTTTGGTCAACGCCTGCTTGTTTCAGTAAATCGACCGAAACTTGCTCTAAAATTCCTGCACGAATCCGTGAAGCCACATATTCAGCACTGCGTTGCTCAACAATAATATGATCGATGCCAGCTTTATATAGAAGTTGCCCAAGCAATAACCCTGCTGGTCCAGAACCAATAATTGCAACCTGTGTCTTTAAAATATCCATAACTTCATCCTTGTTTCATCCTGACTTTTAAATTACTGGCTTTAAGTTTTGTTCACTATGTATCCAAGACGAAAATAACCGTTTATCATTTAGTTTGTCCGAATAGCGGACAGAAACGATCAAAATAACAGGAATGAATGGATGCCTTCTCTCGATGCTTTTCTAGAGCACCCGAACTCGCATGAGAAAATACGTCAAGATGACTACATTGCAGGATTAGCAAAAGGCTTGGCTTTACTGGAAGCTTTTGGAACAGATCGGCAACGGCTCAATGTCACTCAAGTGGCTGAGCGAACCGGTATTAGTCGTACCGCGGCAAGGCGTTATCTAAAAACTTTAAAATACTTAGGCTATTTAGAAACCGATGAACATTACTTTTGGCTCACTCATCGCGTGCTGCGCTTTTCGAGTTCTTATTTAAGCTCTGCCCACCTGCCTAAAGTTGCTCAGTCATTTTTAAATCTTTTGTGTGCGCAGACATCACTTACTTTTTCAATTGTGGTTCTGGACGATAACGAAGTGGTGCCGATTGCCCGTAGTTATTTACCACAGCAAGATAATTTGCGTGTTAGCCCTTATGGTATGCATTTGGGAAACCGACTGCCTGCCCATGCCACTTCCACAGGTAAAGTATTGTTGGCAGCACTACCTGAAGAAGCCCAACATACGTGGGTAAAAAATTACGGTTTAAAACGCTTAACGCCTTTTACCATAGTAGATGAGTCAAAGTTTTTTGAAGTGCTTAAGGGTATTTCATTATCGGATTATTGTCTTTCCAAAGAAGAACATGAGCTTGGCGTAATTGCGATTGCAGTGCCCGTATTTAACGCCCAAGGTCAAGCCATTGCTGCGCTTAACTGCATGTCTCAAACCAACCGTGTACAAGAAGATTATTTGATTCAGCAAATTTTGCCACTGCTACGCAACACGGCAAATGAACTCAGAAATGTGATTTAAATGGACTTAGAAACTCTTGTGATCAATTAGAGCTGCAAGAGTTTCAACCATAATTTTAAATAGCGGATTCTTTAACTTGCTGACTTGCCAGATCTAATGCATTGCTGCGATAAGCCTGCATGTCTAAGCCTTCTGCATAAATAAAATCGACGTCATGAATACCCATTAGCCCTAACACCGCTTTGAGATAAGGCGTGACTGCCTCAGTTTCTTGGCCGACATGAATACCGCCCCGACTACTTACCACCACCGCTTTTACCCCTTCAACCAAACCTTGAGGATAAGTTTCTGTGTAGCGGAATGTTTGTCTTGCTCGTGCCACTAAATCAAACCAGTTTTTGAGTTGAGTCGGTACATTTAAGTTGTACATGGGTGCACCAATCACGAGTAAATCAGCATTTTTTAATTCAGCAATTAACTCATCAGACAAAGCAACGATTTGTTTAATGTCTGGTTTGTTATTTTCAGCCCCACGAAGCGCTTGGAAAATTTCCAGATCTAATACTGGCAGGTTCATTTCAGCTAAATTGCGTATGGTAATGTCATCTTGCAAACCTTGGTCTTTTCGATGTTCAAGCATTACATCAATTAGGCGATTAGTTTGTGAACCCTCACCCATAATGCTGGATTTTAATACCAATATTTTAGCCATGACTGTCTCCACGTTTTTGATGAAGCCATATTAACTCCACAATAAATTCAACAGTGGTGATATTATTTCTTATCATTGGTTCCTTTTAGGCAACAATCATGCAACATGAACTCAGTGCAATTTCTATATTTGTGACTGTGGTCGAAGCTGGAAGTTTTATGAAAGCTGCCGAGCAATTACATTTAACTCGTTCAGCCATAAGTAAAAATATTGCTCGACTTGAAGATCAGCTTGGTGTTGCTTTATTTAAAAGAACAACACGTTCGCTCAGCATGACTGACGAAGGCGCTTTGTTTTATGAACATAGCCGTCGAGCGTTAAGTGAAATACAAAATGCGGCGGCTTTATTAGACCAAAGGAAAATTAACGCAACAGGCCGTTTGCGAATGTCTGTGCCAGTGCTATTCGGGCAACTCTTTGCTGCCCCGCTCATGGTTAAATTTGCTCAACAGCATGCGGACTTACAGTTAGAAATTTCATTTAATGATCGGACTGTCGACTTGGTCGAAGAAGGTTTTGATTTGTGTATAAGAATCGGGGCATTGTCTGACACCACTCAGCTCGTTGCCAAACCGATTGGCGAACATCGAATGCTACTTTGTGCCTCACCTGACTATTTAAATAAAGCAGGTCCCCTAGAACATATTGAGGACTTAGACCATCACGCCACGATTGCCGACCCGCATTTTGGTCAAATGCAAAAATGGCGACTTCAAAAGGAAAATAGCGAGCCTTTATTTATTAAACCTAAAGCAAAACTTCTTTTGAATGACTTACAAGCTATTAAAAATGCAGCGCTTGCTGGAGCTGGTATTGCGTGGTTACCAGATTGGCTCATTCAAAATGAATTGCATGAAGGAAAGCTTATACAAGTGTTAGAAACCATGTCGAGCATTGCTTTTCCGATTCATTTGGTATGGCCTGCGCTGCCTTTTATGCCACTCAAAACCCGTCTTGCAATTGATTATTTGGCGCAGCATTTACCGTCTGAACTGAGCAAACAAGCTTAAAATAAAAGAGGCCTCGTCCACTTGAACATGGCCTTTTTGTGCAGCCATGCTTGCTTTGCGAATGTCATAATGTATATAGATCAAACTCAATATTTTTTTTAGAAAAAAGCCACATCCAAAGATGTAGCTCAATAGAGTTTACTCATCGTTCAATCGAAAACTTTCAAACAAACTAATCAGCTTTCTCTTTTTTAGAAGAAGGCCCCAAAGCCATACTCGAAAATACGCCATCGCGATAAATCCATGCATGTAATAATGCAGCAGATAAATGACCAATAACGACAGCAAATAATAGCCAAGCCAAAATTCCATGTAATGTACGGAACCAAGCGTAAAGCGTAGAGTTGGTTGGTGCTATAGGTGGAAGGTCCCAACCCGGAAATAAAGTGACAGGCCAATTACCTGCTGATAGCGTTGCCCATCCGAGCAATGGCAAAATAAACATCAAAATATAAAGTAGCCAATGTGATGCATGAGCAAGAAACGCTTGCCAGCGCGGTACAGTCGGCGGCAAAGGTGGAATTGGATAACAGAGTCGATTTATTAATCTTATGATGACCAATAGTAAGATTGCGATTCCTAAAGGACGGTGAATATCGATTAACCATGGACGCCAAGTCATTGAGGTGGTCATTCCTACCCCAATAAATAGCATAGCTAAAATTGCTGCCGCCATAAGCCAATGCAGTATTCGAGCAGTTAAATTAAAATGACGTGGAGCATTATCGTTAGATTTATTTTGCATTGTTCAGCTCTCCTATTTGCCCACAGCATCCGTTGCTTTGCCAAATCCAATTTCACGTAATCGGGCATTGTAAGACTGTGAATAGATAGCCGCTCGTGCTGCGAGTACTGGATCATCTGACAACTCAATTCCCGGTGGCACCAAAGTTGGATCAAAGTTAATATCACGACAAGCGCCATTTACCTGATCAGTCACATTTTTGACTTCTAATGTTCCGGCTATAACTTCTTTACGGTCTTTTGGCCAAGGCTGAGATGGGTCATTCACTGGGTCTTCTGGCTCGGCAAGTTGCAAAACTAAATCCCAATAGAGCGGTCCTTCAGCCAAACGTTTTTTGATGTCTTTAAATAAGAAATCATGATCAGCTTGATCACGTTGTTCTTTGGTCAGACTAATAAATTTTGAATGAGGACGCATAGACCAACGGACTGGCTGTTCTTGTC
Organism: Acinetobacter sp. ABJ_C4_1; assembly: GCF_044538495.1. Taxonomy (NCBI): domain Bacteria; kingdom Pseudomonadati; phylum Pseudomonadota; class Gammaproteobacteria; order Moraxellales; family Moraxellaceae; genus Acinetobacter; species Acinetobacter sp. ABJ_C4_1. The sequence goes on from NZ_JBIUCQ010000017.1 coordinate 7,034, forward strand.
CATTGGCGGCCCGCAATATAAAGGCATTTACAACATAAAATTCTGCACCGCTAAAACTACCGGTTAATGGCATTTTTGCCTTTTGCTCAATAGATTTACGCGCTTCGGGATATTCTTTTAAAAACGCCTCAACAAGGGCTGGATCAGGTTTACCAGTAGACGGAACCGGTTTAAATGCTTTTTGCTGCGCCAAAAAACCTTCAGCATTTCGCGTCGGGAAATAAGGAAAGTTGTTTAATTTCATGCGCCACTGCGAATGATCGGCTGGAGAAAGTAATAAAGCCATACTCACTGTTGCGGTAGAATTATCTGCCGCATGCGGATTACCGCTTCCAATAGAAAATCGGCCAATTGCTGGTATATCAGACTTAGCAAATACAGTAGCTTTAGAAAGTGCTACTGCCGCACCATTACTATGGTAAGTGCCATCAAAACAAATACCTTTACCGTGTGCACGTCGATATCCGGGATCAAAGTTTTTTAATGTGTCACCCAAAAAAGTTTTGGATGTTGTTCGATGTCCAAATAGACCAGCGGTCCAAGCAAATGCCAATACTAAAGCGCCTGCGATTACAGCAATACCCACGAATCGCAGCCAGTACTTCTTTAGAGTTTTAAAATTCAAATTATTCATTCTTCATCCTGTGTAAATTATATAGCTGCATTTATAAAGAAAAGTTTGATCCTATAAAAAGAGTATTACTTATATTGATGGAATTATGTTCAAGATTAGCTAAGTAAATAAAATCCCGAAATTTCTGAATCTAATAGTGATAAGCCTTAATATAATATTTATTTCTGGCTATATAAGTTACGTACCGTGAGGTTAGTATTAAGTTTATTAACATTTGAATAGAGATAAATAAAGCGAGGTGATCCTTTTACTGGCGAAAATAATTGATTACATGGGCCAGATATAACTTATAAAAGCTAAAAAAGAGGCCGAAGCCTCTTTATTTTTATTGCAATCAAACTCAGTCATCAATCATAGCGAACTCTTGTTCAGGCGTGCCTTTCACCAAATGATGACGGCTATATAACAAGTAATAGAGTATAAATCCGACATAAATCAGCGCGGCTAATAACCAAACTTTTGGATTCACCATTAACCCTGCCACTACAGCAACGGCGGCAAGAATCAAAGCGATACAAGACGTCCATATTCCTCCAGGCGTTTTATATGGGCGTGGTAATTCAGGGCGAGACAAACGTAATTTAATATGTGAGAGCATCATCAACACATAAGAGATTGTTGCACCGAATACTGCCATTAAAATGAGTAAGTCCCCCTCACCTGTTAAAGACAGTAAAAAGCCAATAATGCCCGGAATGATAATGGCCCAATATGGCGCTTTATTTTCATTGGTAAGCGATAAGTTTTTTGGTAAATATCCTGCACGTGACAATGCAAAGATCTGGCGTGAATAGGCATAAATAATTGAGAAGAAACTTGCGACAAGACCCGCAAGACCTACAAAGTTAACAAAGCTTGCCAACCATGTGTGCTGACCATATACCGCAATGAGTGCATCAACTAAAGGTGCTCCCGAATTTTTTAAAGCATTTGAACCCGCTGCGCCTGCTCCTAAAAATAAAATTAAAAGTGCAAACGATGCCAATATCAACATTGAACCAATCAAGCCACGTGGCAATGAACGTACTGGATCTTTTGCTTCTTCGGCTGCCAGGGGTACCCCTTCAACTGCAAGAAAAAACCAGATGGCATAAGGTACTGCGGCCCATATTCCCATATAGCCAAACGGTAAAAAGCTACTCGCACCTGCATGAGAACTGACTGGAATATCAAATAAGCGCGCACTGTCAAAATGTGGAAGCATCGCGACGATAAATACGACCAGTGCAATACAAGCAACGGCGGTAATTCCAAACATGATTTTAAGCGCTTCACCTGCACCTTTCAGATGAATGCCCATAAAAACCAAATAGCAAATTAAATAAACCGCCCAGCCGCCAATTCCAAAGAGTGATTGGCAATATGACCCAATAAATACGGCAATAGCGGCAGGTGCAATTGCATATTCAATTAAAATCGCAGTCCCTGTGAGGTATCCACCAAAAGGACCAAATGCAACACGGGCAAAACTATAGCCACCGCCAGCAGTGGGCAACATGGTTGACATCTCAGACATCACAAAGCTCATGCAAAGATACATAAAAGCGACGATGACTGTTGCAATAAAGAGTCCTCCCCAGCCGCCTTGTGCCAGCCCAAAATTCCAACCTGCAAAGTCACCCGAAATGACGTAAGAGACACCCAGCCCCACTAAAAGTAACCAACCTACTGCCCCCTTTTTTAACTGACGTTTTGCAAAATACTCTGCGTCCTGTTGTAAAGCACCAACATCCACGCTTAATTCAGATTCTTTCATTGTCGTATTGCCTTATCGACCAAATTTACACCACCAATAGTTGCGCAAAAGATATTCATAAAACTTGACAGCAAAACATCTCCCCGACCACTTGAAGTCAAGTTGATTCATTTTTTCTTTTATAAGATCGACGGCATCTCAACACGAAACGTGTTTAAAAATTAAATTGAGGAGATGGGTTATGTCTGTAGAACAAAATGAATTTTTAAGCCAAGTTCAATTACAAATACTGGCAGAACAAGCAATTAAGCAGTATCCATCAGACTATCAAGGACAGGTCAAACTACTGTGTCAGTCTGAAAATGCAACCTATCAAGTTTCGACTGGGTCTGCCCGATATGCACTTCGAATTCACCGTCCGAACTACCACAGCAAACTCGATATACAAAGTGAGCTTGAATGGTTAGATGCTTTAAATGCCAGCGGTATTCAAGTCCCTGTTGCGATTGCAGATCAATCGGGTGAACGCGTCATTACCTTGAAACTATCGAATGATATTTATCGGTATGCAGTTCTTTTTAACTGGGTTGAGGGCGACATGCCAACCGTTGAAGTTGACCCCACTGCATTTGAGCAATTAGGACAAATTACCGCAAAGTTGCACGTACATAGTAAGACATGGCAAGCGCCTGAAAACTTTCAACGTATTGTGTGGAACCATGAAACCATGGTTGGTGCAGATGGTCACTGGGGAAACTGGAAAAATGCACCTCATTTAAGACCACAAGATCACGGCGTAATTGAAGAAGCCATTGCACAAATTGCGAAAGATTTAAATTTCTTTGGCAAAACTCAGGAACGCTATGGCCTGATTCATGCTGATTTGCGTTTAACTAATCTCTTACTACAACAAGAACGTATCGGCGTGATCGACTTTGACGACTGCGGAATGAGCTGGTTTATGCATGATCTCGCCGCTGCGATTAGCTTCAATGAACATTATGCAAATGCGCCTCATTGGGTTGATTACTGGTTAAAAGGCTACGAGCGCGTAGGTCATATTCAGTCTGAAGAATATGAAATGATCCCGACTTTTATCATGCAACGCCGCATTCAAATGATGGCTTGGAATGGTTCTCACGCACAAACAGAAATGGCTCAAAGTCTTGGAGATCAATGGTCCAATGAAACTGTGCGTCTCTGTAAAAAATATCTAAACGGACAAATGCCTGTCGGAATTTGAAAAGTGATTTAGATCGCTTTTCTTCATTTTCAATTTTTAGTTTTTAAATTTTATAGAGTTTAAAGGAAGGGTTTATGCAAGCTACCCATCAACTGAGCAAAGTTGCCAAAGCACTATTACTCACCAGTAGTCTGGCAAGCATGATTGCTCTAAGCGCATGTAACTACAACCCTGTACAAAATACATCTCCCGCAGTCGCTATTCCCAAAAAGGAATATATCCAAAAAGGTCAATGGGACGCTTTTAACTTTGACCAGCTGAATCAATTAATTGCTACCTATGGAAAAGATAGCCCAAACTACAATCCTGACAAGCGTCCCTATATTGTCACTGACTTTGACAATACCTCGGTATTTTTAGACATCGAAGAAGCAACTTTAATTTATCAGCTTGAACATTTAGCATTTAATGTCACGCCAGAGCAGCTTAATCAGATTATTCGTAAAGGAATTAGCTCGCAAAACTTTGAAGCAGCCTACAACAACCAGCAAGGCCAAGCCGTCAATATTGATAAAATTGCCCCAGATATTATTGCCAGCTACACATGGCTTTATCACCACTATAGCGGTCTAAAAGGCAAGCAAAGTCTGGATCAAATTAAACAAGATCCGCATTATCTCGATTTCATTACTAAAATGAGATATCTATATGCGGCAATTGGAGACACCTTTGATCATGAAGTTGCATATCCGTGGGTCACTTATTTATTTACTGGGCTTACCGAACAAGAAGTCCGTAATTTGGTAAAAGCAACAGTGGCTTGGCAAATGCAGCAACCGATTGGACCCGTGACATGGACCTCTCCCGCAGTACTTTCGGGCCAAGCAGGCGTTGTGAAAACCACTTGGGAAAATGGTTTAAGACCATACCGTGAAATGCAAAATCTATTTAAGGCCTTTCAGGACAATGGCATTGATGTCTATGTCTGCTCGGCATCTTTTATTGATGTGATTAAGGAAATTATTTCTAATCCAGAGATCGGCTATAACATTAATGAAAAAAATGCCTACGCCATGGAGCTAGAACGTGATGCACAAAATCGAATTTTACCTGAGTTTCGTCATGGCTATGCGCAAACTCAAGGTAAAGGCAAAACCGCAACCATCCAGCGTTTTTTAGTCTCTAAATATGGTTACGGGCCAATTTTTATCGCCGGTGACAGTGAAGGCGATCAAAATATGATGCAAGATTTTGCAGCGACTCAGAAGGTTCTAATTATTAATCGATTGCGCAGTCCGAGTTCTGATATTGGAAAGTTTTCTCAGCAGGCTGTGCAGAGTTATGGTCAAACCAATACTAAGTTTTTACTACAGGGCCGCGATGCCAATACAGGTCAATTTAGACCTTCAATGGCCAGTTTAAGTTATGGTACGCAAACAGCGAAAACTACAAAAAATTAGTATTTCACTTATTTTCTCATGCCTACAATACATGTTGTATGCATGAGAAGCCGCTTAATTTCTTGTTTTAGTTCTACCCTGTTTGCCTATCTCTAATGCATTTTCTGCCTTCTTTTAGTTCGCTACCCAACGTTAAATACAACTCTTGATCTGTTCTTAAAGAATCAAGACTGAAACTTAAAACAGCAACACATAAGTCATTATTTTATAAAAGCTTTTAATAAAACAAAATCATGGACGCAAGCAAAAACTGGTATGGCTTTTGCTTAATATAAGAATAGTAGGAATAAATATCATGAGACTTGACATGTTACATCTCAACCCAGCTCATCTTGTCGATTCAAATATGTGTAATCAAGGTGTATTGTCTGCAGCTGCCTCTGGATTAAGCGAGTTTATTCGTCAAAAAGGTGCAGATGTTGATCGCGTTTTAGGTATTAGTGGTATTAATCCTGAACTTTTAATTAGCCCAACTCTAAGCTTACAACTCCCCAATTATTGCAAGGTGCTAGAACAGGCAGCGCTGGTTTCTGGTTGTGATAATTTTGGCCTGCACTATGGTCAACAGTTTCAACCGAAATCATTAGGGCTCATTGGGTACATTGGTCTTTGTTCAAACACATTAGAGTCTGCACTCATGAACATGACCAATAACTTTTATTTGCATCAGAAAGATACCCTTAATCGAATGGTAGATTTAGGAGATAGCTGGCGCATAGATTATCAGGTTCAGCACGGCGCGATTTTAACTCGACGCCAAGATGCAGAACTCACCATGGGTATGTTTATGAATGTGATTCGTGAAGTGATGGGTCCTCATTATTCACCACGCGCGATTCACTTTGAGCATACTCGACCTGAATTCTGGCAAGAACACAGCAAATTATTTAACGCGCCTGTTTATTTTGATCAACCTTTTAACTCCATCCTCATTTCAAAAAAAGACGTCCAACATACTATGCCGGGCCGCGATTCTATTTTATTAACAGTGATTTTAGATACGCTGCTATTACTCAATCGTTCTTCACCAAGTCAAAGTCTTGCAGATCAGGTGCGCTCTCACATCCAACTTGAACTGAGTGAAGGTGAACCAAATCTTGAAAAAATCGCGCATGATATTGGTTTAACCAGTTGCACCCTTACCCGCCGTTTAAAAAATGAAGGACTCACCTTCACCCATTTAGTCGATCAGGTTCGTTGTGAGTTGGCCGAGCATTATATTAAACAGAAAAATATTCCAATTTCAGAAATGGCATTCTTATTAGGTTACTCAGAAGTAAGTGCTTTATCTCGTGCATTTAAGCGCTGGTTTGGTGTTACACCACGTCAATTAAGACACTAAAACATCGTAAATACAGGCCTTTAAATAAAGGCCTTTTTATTATTTAAGTTCGAGATAACGTCTAAAGACACATAAGATAATTACACAACAAAATACCCCTCAAATTAGATTTAACATCCAGTTTGAAGGGTATTTTTTATAGAAGGTCTTACTTTAATTTTGTTAAGGCTTGATCCAAAGCGCCAACTAACCAATCGATATCTTTTATTTGGAAAGCCAAAGGTGGGCGCAGTTTTAATACATTGCCATAAGGACCTGCAACTGATGTCAAAACTCGATGAGTATTTCTAAGCTCTTCAATAAGGTTCAAAGCCAATGCTTTATTCGGCTCTTTTGTGGCTCTATCTTTAACCAGTTCAAACCCTATAAACAAACCAGCGCCACGGACATCACCGACCATCTCGTGTTTGTCCATAAGTTTAGTGAGTTCTTTGAGAAGTAGCCCTCCCACATATTTACTATGGGTTTGCAATTCTTCTTCCTGAATGACTTTAAGTACAGCCTGTGCCGCTGCCATAGAAACAGGATTACCACCAAAGGTATTAAAATATGGAATTTTATCGCTAAAAGCAGCAAGGACTTCACTCTTGGCTAAAAGCCCTGACACTGGAACTCCATTACCCATTGGTTTACCTGTGGTAATAATATCAGGCACAACATTGTGACGACCAAAGCCCCAGAAAGAATCGCCAGTGCGCGCAAAACCCGGTTGTACTTCGTCAGCAATAAAAATACCGCCATTGGCATGCACGACATCAACCGCTTTTTGTAAGAACCCAACTGGATTAGGCATCACACCGTCAGAAGAGAATATTGAGTCCGCTAAAAAACCTGCAAACTTGATCCCTTTTGCATTCATATCGTCAATTTGCTGTTGAATCTGCTGCGCAAACCATGTGCCCAAATCATCAGTTTGAACCCGATAATAATCAGGTGCTGGAACTAGACGAGTTGTAGCATCTAAAGGCTGCTCAGTTCCAAGCGCTGGAGAGCATCCTGAGGTTAAACTACTGGTTCCATGATATGACTCTTGAGACACAATAATTCCTGTACCACCGCTATATTCACGTGCAATACGAATCGCTAAATCATTCGCTTCAGAACCTGTACACATATACATGGCACGGTCAATTTCATCGGGAGTGGTTTGTAAGAGTTCTTCGGTATAATCCAAAATATTTTCATGTAAATAACGGGTATGCGTATTGAGCATTTTCATTTGCTCATTTACCGCTTCAATCACCGCAGGGTGACAATGACCAATGCTGGCAACATTGTTGTAAACATCTAGATATTGATGACCTGCTGCATCCCATAAATATTGCCCCTGTCCTTTCACCAGATGCACGGGATTACGATAAAACAAGCGATAGGATTCACCTAAAATTTTATTTCTTTTATCGGTCAGTTTGCGGGTAGCATGGTCCAGCTCAGCAGCATGTTCTGGACGAAAGCTATTGGTATCCATAATGGTTGAACGCGTACCCATGAATGACTCCTCTATTTATATTCAGCATACTTTTGCGCGAGACGATGTGACGTAGGCAACTCATACGCTGATTCGAAATATTTCAGTATTTGATTGAAGTTACGCAAACCATATTGCTGAAGTATCTTTAAAAAAACTTGACCTCAGACCACTTAAGCCACAATTTGAAGTCAACTTATTGCTCTGTTAGTGCAACGCTCAAAGCTCATCTAATCGCTATTTATCATTAGGGCTGATACTTCCCGTAATTGTGGGCTAAAGTTTCTAACAAAAGAATTTAAAAAATAATCCAACACTACATCTCTTTCCTCCAAACCTTGCGAGCCTAAAACCTGTAGTAGTAAACCATCTATCAGGTTTACCACCATGTTGGCATCGAATTGTGGCTCGCAGATTTCACCGCTAAAAATCAGATCAAAAATTTCATGGCGCAGCCACTTTCGATATTCAACCGCCATACGGTAAGCCTGCGGATGAAGCAGTTTTATTTCAAAAATGGCTTTCAGTAAAAGGTTATAGAGGCTGTTTAAATGTGTATGTAAAACGATAATTTCTTTGAGTTTATCTTTTGATGTGTAGTAACGGTTTGAGTAAATGATGGCAAGCACTTCTTCTCTGAGTAAGCTTTTTTGAAAGGCGATGCACATTTCGACTAAGCGCTCTTTTGAGCCAAAATATTTATAAAACGTGGATTTGGTGATTTGGGCTTCTTTAGCAATCAAGTCTACGCCTGACGTGTGAAAGCCACGGGTGGTAAAGAGTTGAATTGCGGTTTGAATAACCTGTAGTTTTTTGGAAGAGATTTCTAAATTTCGCATAATTTTTCCGTTTTAAATTCTTGTTGTTTCTGCATGAGATAAAAAGCCTGTGCCCTTTTTGGGAGAAAAAAAGGCACAGCAAAGCCGTAAAGACTGTGCTTGGCACATCTCAAGTTTTGTTGTTGCTAAGTTTTAAGTAAAAATGACTTTAAGCCTGAAAACCTTGGGTCGTTCAAGCTGCTTTAATTTTTAAGCTGTGTCGTTATAGCTTTTGGCATTGATAGCCAAGAAATAGTGGATGTGCAAAGCCAACTCCTTTTTATTGGGAGTTCTGCCGACATGAATAGAAATTATGGTGGCAGAACGGAAGAAGGTTCGCGGACTGGTACAACAACCAGCACACCCGAAGGTGTCCCTCTCCCGTCCTACCGCTACGGGAGGAGACGAGGAGATGCTCACACAAAATTATCCCTCAGAAAGGAATAATTCTGATGCTGTTGTACTCGGTCCGCGACGACCGGCTGGTAATGTGACCAGCAGGCAAAGAATAGTGCCCAACCCTTTTGCAGTCAAGCACGCAAAATGCCGTTTGTTTTAAATTAAATCATTAAGAAAGTAAGGCTAAATAATGAGGGAGTTATTGTTAAGTCGGGGATTGTAGATGGGTGTAACTTTGTTAAGTTATCGCGAAAGAATACCTTATACTAGATTTCATCTTATTCATTTAGTTGTTAGCCCATTTTACTCTTTTGAAACTATTTTTAAAATTATATAAATCACTAATACTAGCAAAATGCTCATTATATTCATTTAATTTTTACGTCCTTATAAATTAATTAAGTGTTCCTTCAAATAGAATTTATATTTATAATCCCTCCACACAGGAAAATTCTGAATTTCAATTAAATATCAGAAATGTAAAAAAGATAAATTACTAATGACATGAGGAGCATAAGATATGAGCAAAAACCATCTTTCCAGCATATAAAAAACTCTAGCACTTAGTTAATTATTAGTTTGATTTTAAAATAAATTATAGAAGTAATGACAGGATACTCTGAATTATTTCCAAGGTATGAAGATGAAAAGAAATTACTTAAATCTAAACATTTACAATGGGATGGTTAGTTTTGAAAATTTAGAATTTAAAAAAGATGATACAAGTTCATATACAGGAGCTTTTGATTTTTTTATTAATTTTTTGCAAGAAATAGATATACCAGAAAAAGATTTAAAGGGTAAAAATCAAGTAATAGAAAAGCTAGATATATTAGTAAGGATTATCAACAATCTTATAAATTTTAAAGAGAAAAATCACAAACTAGATGAAAAACTTTTATTTATACTTTCCATTATAAATAAAAGTTTTAATAAGTTTATTGAGTATGATATTAGTATTACTGAATTACTAAGAGAAGTTAACACAACTCTTGAAAATGAATTATCTGACATTTTCAACAACTATCTCAACTCAGATTTCAATTTATTTACCTTTAAACAACTAAGCAAAACATCTTTAGAGGAAAAATTAGAAAATTTAAAATTAAAAGAAGAATTAACATCTATAAAAAAATATTATAGCGACAATTTAGTTAAACTCAATAAAATTGAAAATTCAAATAAAAATCAATCTAGTGCTGATATTTATTCAAAAATTGAAAATGATTTTAAAAAGTTAGAAGAAAAATATAGATTTTACTTTTTCACTTTTGTTATCTTAACTTTTATGTTTACCGTAGGTTACAACCCATTAATAGGAATATGGGATAATATATTAGGCTTATCTTGCAGCCTATCAATAAATACAAGTACTAACTGCTTAACTCTAAATAACCAAATTTTATATCCATTCAATGGAAACACATTAAAATATATTATCTTTAAATTTGCAATTTTATTGGTCGGGATCACTCTATCAACATATTTCTTAAAACTCACAAGTTTCTATCAATTAAGACAAGAGCAAGCAAAACAGACAAAACTTGAATTAGAAGCCTTTCCCGACTATGTTTCAGGAATGGACCAAGATGTTGCCAATAATATTCGAAAAGAACTTGCACTAAAATACTTTGGTAAAGATGTAGATAAAACACAAATAGATAAATCTGGAGATTTATTACAAGATCAAATGAAGATAAATACCGACATACTTAAAGCTACTATAGATTTATTTAAGAGCACAACATCAGTAAATACTAAAGATGATGATACTAAGATGAAAAATCCCTCATCATCATAGCTAAATATTAAATTATTCTTAATAACAAAGAGTAATTTTTTATAGCTTTTATCTATGTCAACTGATAAATACCAAGGTTAAATAAACCTATAGCTAATCATGTTAGATACTTATTTAAAAAAAATAAGCCTGTCTTAAGACAGGCTTATTCATAATTAAGATATAAAGATATTTTTAATTTCAAATTGACTTAAAATCTTTATCAAACATAGTTATAGCATCTTCAACTACTGGAAGTAAATTTTCTAAATTAAATTCTCGAGATAGATGATATTCACGACGCTTTATACTTTTTAATAAAAAGTATTCATTTGCAGATTGCCAATATTCATCATTCACCATTTCTTCAGATATTGTTGACATGGCATAAGGTTGAGAAACACCATTAACACTTATTTGATGAAAAAGGTCACAAAAAGCTGCCAACTTTTTGTCCATAGTTACAAGCCAGCAATCTTGTTTTATATTATCTAATAATTTTTTATCCATCGCATTTGTTACATGTAATAAATGAATATCACTCGCTCCATTAAATGCTATTTGCTTAATTTGATTTATGTCTACAGCACGTTTATTTTTGTATTTTACGGAGTTCTCTCTAATTTTTTGACAGAACTTTTTAAGTTTTCCTTCTTGAAGGTTTGTTGTATTAAAAAAACAATATTTGGCTACTTCAATTTCTGTGGCACTTAATAGATCAACTTTTTCTTCTAGTAAATCAACATAAGCTTTAAATTTTTCAATTGGAGTACCTGAATAACAATACTCAATGTAATTCAGATAAAGAAAGTTAAGATAAGGTAATACAAATGCTAACTTTGCTTCTGTGGTTAGATCGACAAAGCCATAGTCGCTACTAAAATCCGTATAAGCTTTACGTGTACTATTAGGTGTATCTACAAAATTTGGTAAATGTACTGAACAAAAATTTTCATAAAAATCCATGGAAATTTTGGCTTTTTGAGGAGGCATTTCTTTCAATGCAAACCCTGGAGATAAACAAACACTATAAGGATTACATTTTTGAAGCAATTTAATTAAATTATCTAATCCATTTTCTTTAACCGAGCTCCACTTATTCCCCGCTTTAACGACACGTTCCATTTTGATTAAGATATTAGAATCCAAGACCAATGTAGTCTCAATACCTTGTTTTTTATTACTATTTATTAAAACAGGATCTAATTTTGGTATATTCAAGCCTAGGTGATTCGGTTTTATAAAGATTGCCTTGTTTTCGTTCATTTAAATTTACCTAAAAATATATTAAGAAAATATAAATTAAACAAAAAACTTTTGGAAAGAAAGTATAAGAAATGCTCTGTGCGACAGTATGTGACGCTTCCTTTAATGTATCATGCTAATCTTATACAAATTATTATGTAATATTTAAAAATATGGAAAGAAATGAATACCAAGAAGATAAGTATAGAAAATTCATTTACTCGAGTAAAAGACGCATTCAGCGAAGAGTTCTACAATTAGAGAAACTTACGGCCGAGGCCATTCATAACTATATTCATCTCAACTACAAAGATGAATGGTTTGAAAGTAACTTTTCAATTTTAAGTTGTTGGAAATTCTCTAAAAAAGACTTTGATAACATTGACAAATTTTGGTGTGATGCCATTTATTTTGAAGACTTCCATATAGAAAAGGAACGAGTATTTACTTTTAATGGACACGCATGGATTGGCTTAGCAAGCAATGTTGGATCAGAATGGAAAGTACCAGTCTCAGGAAAATTTTGTATCAGTTCGAATGGGAAAACTTTAAAAAGCTATATCTTAACTTTTTACAATGAAAGTCAGGAATTGGTTTTATCAAAACGGAATTAATATGAGTATTTTTCTAATCCGACATGCTGAAAGTGAAGCCAACATTAATGGAAAAACCCTTTCACATGCTTCAATTGCTTTAAGTGAAAATGGGCATAAACAAGCGCAGACACTATGTTCAAAACTGCCTAAAATTGATCATGTGATTGTGTCTCAATATTTGCGTACACATCAAACCGCTGCCCCACTACTAGAAAAATATAATCTCAATTTTGAAGTAGATGAACATTTGCATGAATTTAGCTATTTGTCTGAGCGTAAATGTGCCAATACCAATATGGACGACCGTAAAGCTTGGGTAAATGCATATTGGGAAAAAATGGATTATCAGCATAAAGATGCCGACGATGCAGAATCTTTTGAAGATCTATATATGCGAGTTCAAGCTTTTCTTGAGAAGTTAAAAGCTTTGAATGAAAACTATGTCCAAAAGAATTTGGCTGTATTTAGTCATGGACATTTTTTGCAGCTTTTGATGATGCAAATACAACAACCTCAACCAATTTCCAAAGATTTAATGCAGCAATTTAGATACAACTTGGTTTATCAACCAATTAGAAATACTCAGGTTTTTAATTATTGAACTGATCAATTTCGTATAAGTTACTTTTAGACTTTTAGGAACTTCAAAACAATGAAAAAAATAATAACATTGCTACTCTTTTTTTGTATGACAGTAACTCTTTCAGCTTGCTCACAGAAAGAAATTTATCTTACTCCAGAAGTGACAGGCTATATTTATAATAACGCTACGAAAGAACCTCTAAGACAACAAAAAGGCTTTATTGAATTTAATGGTTTAACTCCAAATGATGCTCCCGAGCTTGTTTTAAATAAAGATGGTAGCTTCATATTAAAGCCAATTTCAAAAAAATATTACTTTTTTAAACCAGACATGCATGAGTACTCTAACATGGCTGCTTTAATTTATATTAGTTTTGATGGGTTTAAGGTAAAAGATATAGACTATTCTGAGGAGAAATATAAAAGAATAAAAGCTGATGAAGGTGAATTCAGACCTTATAAAAAAGTTAATTTAGGTGTTGTTTATCTAGACTCTGAAAAATAAGGCCCGTTCACAACTCATTATTTATAAAAGTGAGTAGTTTTAGACAGAAATAACGACTAATAGCTAAATAAAGAGGCCGAAACCTCTTTATTTTTGTGTCATAAAAAATCAGTCATCAATCAGAGTGAACTCTTACTCAGGAGTGCCTTTAACCAAAGACTGACGATCATATAACTAAAGAAAAGAATATATGCGCTCAGACCAACATCGACTGCTGAGCAGAGATACCCGCAATTGCACCCTGCGATGATGCTGCGGTAACTGAAGACATGAGTGGATTAGCGAGATCACCAGCAGCATAGATACCAGACATACTGGTTTCACGACGCTCATCAACTTTAATTGCTATACCGAAAGGTGTATCGACCGTTTCAAGACCTAATGGTTCGTGTAGGCCTGCGGATGGCTTAGTGTCTGGATGTGCGAATAGGATATCAACCATGACGTTTTGGTGGTTATCGAAGCATACCGTTGCACCACGCCCTTCATTGTGGACAATTTCGGTAATCTGGCCTTCTACCACATTTACATTACGGCGTTCGAGATCTGCCAGAATATCAGCAGAAATCTCGTGACCATTAGTAAAGACCGTTAATGTACTCGTCCAATCATGATATAGACGTACATAATTGTGGGACTTTGGGCCAGACCAAATGAGTCCCCAATGTTGTTCAGCAACTTCAAAACCGTCACAGTAAGGACAAGGCACGATGGATCTGCCCCAATTTTCAGCAAAACCAGAAATATCAGGCATCTGGTCGACCACACCATAGCTTAAGATAAGACGGCGTGCGCCCATAGTTTTACCATCGCTCGTAAGGACCGAGAAGTTATCGATAGAACCTGAGATGCTTTCAGCCCGGGCATTGACTAACTTAATCGTTGGATAGCGTTCTAACTGTTGACGTGCTTCAGCTAAGATTTCCAGCGGTGGCTTATGGTCATGTCCAAGCAAACCATGAGAATGACCAGCGAAACGATTGCGCGGCAGGCCCGTATCAAGAACAGTAACCTTACGACGAGCACGGCCGAGTTGCAGTGCAGCAGCAAGACCAGCAAAACTGCCGCCTATAATGATGACGTCATCCATAGTGATAGGCTCCTAATTTAAATCAAGAAGTTAGGTAATGCCTGAGGTTCAATACCCTGCTCAGATATTTAGTTGTAACAGGCAATAAATACACTTCTGCATTGCAGAGAAAGTCACCCATCACTGTGCTAACCAACCGAACGACTAAGATCTTATCAATCGATTGCACATTTAGGATACTTTATGGTATCGTAATTCAATAATTAAGATACTGTCAAGGACTATAATTATTGTGAGCGAGAAAAAGAGAAGTCAACGCGGTCGACCAATAAATCAAGAATTAGCTAAAACGATAGTTGATACGGCGTATGAGCTTTTTGTCGAATTGGGTTTTCAAGCAGCAACATTGGACAAAGTTGCCCAAAAAGCAAAAATATCGAAGCTTAGTATCTATCGGCACTTTGAGAACAAGGAAGCCCTTTTCAGTGCAGCAATATTGGCCCGATGCCAACAGTTTGCACCACAAAATCTTTTTGAAGGAATCCAAGGCTCGGCCGAAGAACAGCTTATGGCAGCAGGTTCATCTTTACTGCGTACATTATTAAGTTCAGATGTTCGCAGTGTCGAGGCTATGATCGTAGCTGACAAAACAAATCAAAAATCATTAAGCAAGCTTCATTACGATGCAGGCCCTACTCATGTCATCGCCCAAATCGAAGCCATGCTATGTCAGTTGCATACAAAAGAGCTTCTGAATGTGCCTAATCCTCATCAATCTGCGCGAATGTTTGCCGCGCTTTTTAAAGGATCTGATTTATTAATGATTGCACGTTTTGATGAAGCGAAAGCAACGGACGATAATGAAATCGAATCCTATTGTCGATCGGCTGTTGAAATGTTCATCGCTGCTCATGGTGGTAGCAACTAGATGAATTAATAGGCTTTGCTTTATCTTACGGCGCAAGCCTATAACAGGTAGATGTAAATAAAGCGACTCTATTATTCAAACCATCTGTTATCACCACTTCATAATGCGCGAATTTTTTACTACTTCCGACTTTAATTGCCGTTGCAAATAACACCTTATCTTTCGCACCGCTCATATAACGAATATCAGCCTGTAGGCCTGTATATGGCGCATCCCCTGCATTACAAGCCATCGCAAAAGCGATATCGGCTAAAGAAAATATAACACCACCATGCACGCCGCCCAATGCATTCATGTGTTCGTCTTTTACATTAAGCTTGCAACGCGCTTCATCAAAACTGCGATGCAGCACTTGTACACCCAATAGCTCTGCGAATTGATCAACCGCAGTAATTTCCATTTTTTGCACAAACGTCTCCCTACTCGTGCGAGTATTCCTTAAGTGTTATAAATCTATGTGTATTGAAATCGACTGATTAAAAGCCGTTAAACACTATCTTGTTTAATCTGATAGTTTGAAGAACTAAAGTCCTTATAGGTCAGGCGGTCATCCAACTCTGAGCTTAAAGGCTGGACCTCTTGCATTGAATTTAAGCAGCGCTGTGCAAGCTCAATGTATTCTTGCGTGCCTCTGGTTTTCCACTTTTTTTCTTGTTCTGATAAATCGCGTGCAACTTTGGCAGGACTGCCCATTGCCAGTACATTTGCCGGAATAATATCTTTGGTTTTGACCAAGCTATTTGCACCAATAATGGTGTTCTCACCAATTTCAGCATAGTCTAAAATTACGCTGTTCATGCCGACCAAAACATTTTTTCCAATGCGGCAGCCATGTAAAGTTGTGCCATGCCCAATGTGGCCCATTTCCTCAACTAAAGTCACGCTTTGCGGAAAGCCATGTACGGTGCAGCTATCTTGTATATTGGCATTTTGCTTAATATGAATACGACCAAAATCGGCACGCAATGAAGCAAATGGCCCTACATATACACCCGCTTCAATAATCACATCACCAATTAAAACAGCGGTTGGATGTACAAAAGCCTCTGGGCTGACCACCGGAATAACACCGTCAATACTATAACAAGGCATGATTTAACCTCTCATTTGTCGCCACCAAACCTCCGAAACGTCGCCAGTAATGTGCTGTGGCATTTGGCATTGGTCCTTCTGCTGTTGCGGCAACAGACAAGAAGTATTCATCCGCAGGTTCAAATACTTTTTTATAAATATTCATTGATAAAGTTCGTGCACTAATTGCAGGCCAGTCAGTTGGCAACAACTCAAGCGGTAATGCAGGGTCTTTCAACAAAATCCGTCGATAATAATGAATCAGCAAAGTTCGAATTTGAAAGGCCTGAACAGGTTCGAGTTGTTCGTTTTCCTGCATCAGCAACACGCCAATTTCTCTAAAAATATCGAGAAACTGTAGATATCTTTGGCGTAATTCATCGATGGGCCAGTTGGTTCTGAGCATACGACCAATGGTATCGACCGAATTATTAAAGAGCTGCAATGTTTCGGCTTTAAACACCACCACTTGCTCACTCATATTTAAGTCAACCAACAAGCGTTGCAGTTCAATACGGTTACACCCCGGATAAGCCATTAAGTTTGTCGAAATATTGGCAAACCCTAACCATTCGAGTTCTTTCTTTAGCAACGCTTTATTTTCGGTGTCGAGACTAGACATCAGAATAAGATCCCAATAATGGTCCCACTCTTTCATCTGGTCGTTATAAATACGTTGCTCGGCTTGCAAATAGGTCGAACGGCTTGAATCGGTAATTCGATAAAAACTGGTTCTGCCAATTTTGTCTGAACATAACCAATCATTTTTAACTAAACGAAAAACAGAGGTTCTTACAGCACGATCATTAAAACCAAATAGCTCTAATAACTGAATCAGGCTTGCAAGACTGATATTTCCACCCCGATGAAGTACTGAATCTCCAAAAATTGTCGAAATAAGCGAAGTTCCACTTAAGGTTTCATTCTTTACAACAGAATCAATTATTTGCTGTATTTTTGCACTCATACTCATGTCTTGGCGTTTAGTTTCAGGGTATAGATTCTATACCCTGAATGATCTTGATGTTAAGCAATCTGACGCATATCGATTACCCGCTTTGCCTTTCCTTCCGAACGAGGTAAGGTCGCTTCTGTAACAACTTCTACAGTAACGCTAATCCCAATCATGGTTTTAATGCGTTTCATCAACTCCTGAGCAAGTTGATTGGCCTGTATAGTACAGTTATGACACATCTCTGTACGAATATGCAAAGTATCCATATGACCTTTCTTAGTCACCAAAATTTCATAATTTGGAACTAAATGCGGAACTTGCAAAATTTGCTCTTCAATTTGAGTCGGGAAAACGTTCACGCCGCGAATAATCAGCATGTCGTCACTGCGGCCCACAATTTTATCCATTTTACGCATCGCCAGATTTTCGCCAGCGAGCAAACGGGTCAAATCACGGGTACGATAACGAATAATCGGCAAGCCTTCTTTGGTAATGGTGGTAAAGACTAACTCGCCAAGTTCGCCATCTTTACAGACTTCACCTGTTTCAGGGTTAATAATTTCAGGGTAGAAATGATCTTCCCAAATGGTTAGCCCTTCGCCTTCACCTAGACATTGCATGGCAACGCCCGGTCCCATCACCTCAGACAAACCATAAATATCGAGTGCTTTAATATTAAGACGTTCTTCAATTTCACGGCGCAGTTCGTTGGTCCACGGCTCGGCACCAAAAATACCGACTTTTAAAGACGTATTACGTGCAGTACCAAATTGCTGTTCTAGCTTTTCAATAATACTCACGCAATATGATGGTGTGACCATAATTGCAGTCGGTTTAAAGTCTTGAATAAGCTGAACTTGCTTTTCAGTTTGTCCACCAGACATTGGAATAACCGTTGCACCTAAGCGCTCAGCACCATAATGTGCGCCTAGTCCACCTGTAAATAGTCCATAGCCATAAGCCACCTGAACCATATCTTTCGCAGTTAAACCCGCCATGCGTAAGCAACGCGCAACAATGTCCGACCACGTATTAATATCTTTTTGGGTATAACCCACCACAGTCGGTTTACCTGTTGTGCCTGATGATGCATGTAAACGCACAATTTGCTCTTGCGGTACAGCAAACATTCCAAACGGATAGTTGTCTCTTAAATCCTGTTTGGTGGTAAATGGAAATTTTGCCAGATCATCTAAAGTCACGAAGTCGTCAGGATGAACACCTGCTTCATCGAACTTTTTCTTATAGACCGGACTATTTTCATATACAAAAGTCAGGGTTTGTTTTAACCGTTTAGTTTGCAGCTCTCTAAGCTCTGCAAGTGTTAATTGTTCAACATTATCCGTTGTAAGGCTGTCCATCGCCTATCTCCTCATTATGTAATTTTTTAAAACCGTCTAAATTAATTTAAATTTTCCAAAATCAGTGCGACGCCTTGTCCAACACCCACACACATCGTGCAAAGTGCATAGCGTCCACCGCGTTTTTTTAGCTCACGTGTTGCCGTAATCACTAAACGTGTACCGCTCATACCGAGCGGATGTCCTAACGCAATCGCACCACCATTTGGGTTAACGCGTTCATCGTCATCTTTTAGGCCAAGTTCACGCATACAAGCCAAAGATTGGGCTGCGAATGCTTCATTTAGTTCAATCACATCCATCTGATCTAGCGTTAAACCTGTTTGCTTTAAAATCTTCTGCACAGCCGGAACAGGACCTATACCCATATATTTGGGTTCAACCCCCGCACTTGCAATGCCAATCACACGTGCTAAAGGTTTTAAACCATGTGTATCTGCAAATTCACGGTTGGTAATTAACACACACGCTGCGCCATCATTTACACCAGAGGCATTTCCGGCAGTCACCGAACCACCTTCTTTTTTAAACGGCGCTTTTAGTTTTGCGAGTGCTTCAAGTGTTGTTTCACGCGGATGTTCATCGCGGTTCACCACATTCACATTTTTCTTACGATCTACAATCTCGACAGGCAAAATCTCGTCGTTAAAAAAACCATTTTGCTGTGCCGCAGCCGTTTTTTGTTGGCTACGCAATGCAAACGCATCTTGGTCTTCACGACTAATCTGATATTTTTCAGCTACATTTTCGGCTGTTTCAGGCATGCTGTCGGTGCCGTATTGTGCTTTGAGTTGCTTATTTACAAAACGCCAGCCAATGGTGGTGTCATAAATTTCAGGTGTACGGCTAAACGCTTCGGTCGGTTTAGCTTGTACAAATGGCGCACGGCTCATTGACTCCACACCACCTGCCAACACAAACTGCGCTTCACCTGCTTTAATTGAGCGCGCCGCAAGTCCTACTGCATCTAAACCCGATGCACACAGACGATTGACCGTCATCGCTGGTACACTATCAGGTAAGCCTGCTAACAGTGTTGCCATACGTGCGACGTTACGGTTGTCTTCACCTGCTTGGTTAGCACATCCTAAAAACACTTCGTCTACCGTATTCCACGGCAAGTTCGGGTGTTTATCTTTTAAATATTTGATGGGCAATGCAGCTAAATCATCTGCACGTACTGCACTTAAGGCACCTGCATATCGTCCAATTGGGGTACGAATAAAATCGCAAATTAAAACGTCTTCCATGTTGACTCCTGATTATGCAAATTCGGTCATATCACGTGAATATTGAGTAGCAATATTTTGAGTTTTCGCTACATATTGCTTGAGGTAGATACTCGCGCGATATTTTTCCTCTCCATACAGTGCAAATAAGTTATTTAAGGTTTGGAGGACATAAGCGCCGCCCATTTGTGTCAACCACTGGTAAGGACCCTTAGGATAATTCACTCCATATTTCATGGCATTATCAATATCTTCCAGACTCGCAACACCATGTAAACTTGCTTCGCAGGCTTCATTAATGAGTAAAGCGATGGTGCGTAAGGTTAACAGTGCCGGATGGTCTTTAATCCACATGACGCTGATACCAAACTGCGCAAAGTACGCTTCAACTTTAGCGAGATCACTTGCTTCACAAAGTTCGTTATGACTGAGTACTAAAGCCTCTGCGTGCTCAAAATCATGGTGCCAATCCATTAAAACCACTTTACGGCTTAAGTAATGAATATTGGCTGACTCACCTTGGCTTAAACGTAAGTCGATATCATCAATTTGAAGGATATTGTCGTCACTCGCAGATCCGCTTTTTAAACCTAAACGCTTTAAAAAAGCAGGTAGCTGAGACCAAGTCCCTTTTAGCTGAATATGGGCATCGACAGGCTTGGCAACCACAGCTTGAGGCTGAAATGTCTCGTACTGATTTTTTTCGTTATAGGTATAAAAGCCTTGTTTTGACTTACGGCCCCAAGCACCTGCATCGACCAATTCTTTTTGAATGAGGCTTGGACGGTAGCGTGGTTCGTAAAAAAACTCTTGGTAAACGCTTTGGGTTACCGAAAAGTTAACATCTTGCCCAATGAGGTCGGTTAGTTCACAAGGCCCCATCGCAAAACCGCCACATTGCTTTAAGGCATAATCTAGCTGGTCATAGCTGGTGACTTGTTCTTGCAGTGCTCTAAAGCCTTCTGCATAAAATGGCCGTGCAATTCGGTTAACAATAAAACCGGGAGTCGACTTGGTGAGTACTGGAATTTTTTTCCAATTCAACATCAAATTTTTTAGAGCCAAACATAAGCTGTTTGGTGTTTTTAAGCCTTGTACAATTTCGACCAATTTCATGACTGGCGCAGGGTTAAAAAAGTGTAAACCTACTACGCGCTCAGGATGAGCAATACCCGCCGAAATTGCAGTCACTGAAATTGAAGATGTATTGCTTGCAAAAATGGTTTGCGCACTACAAATTTCAGCGAGTTGCTTAAATAAAGACTGTTTAACTTCTTTTTTCTCAACCACTGCTTCAATCACCAAGTCGACATCACGCAGTGCTTCAACTTGGTTGACCACCGTTAAACGCGCTAAGGCTTCATCAGCTTGCTGCTCTGTGAGCTTGTTCTTTTCAACCAGCTTTTTAAATGTCTGCCCTAAGCCTTGAGCGGCTTGTTGCGCTTTTTGAGTGTCCAGATCATATAAAACAGTCGAATGCCCATTGACGATCGCTAACTGAGCAATGCCGATGCCCATGGTGCCAGAACCAATAACGGCAATTCGGGCACGAGATAAGTCTAAATCTGTCATGCTTAACGCCCTTTAAAATTTGGTTCACGTTTATTCATAAAGGCTTGTACCCCTTCACGATAATCTTCTGAACGACCCGCAATACGTTGTAAATCTCGTTCTAACAGCATTTGCTCTTCAAAGGTGTTATTGCTTGATTGATGAATGGCTTTTTTAATGAGAGATAGACCAAAAGTAGGTTGTTTCGCTAAACGTTCAGCGAGTTCAGTCACTTTTTCTTTAAGCTCAGCGTCCTCAACCACATCCCAAATCATGCCCCATTCTTTTGCGGTTTCTGCTGGTAGCTTGTCACCTAACAAAGCCAATCCCATCGCACGCGCATGCCCTACAGCACGTGGTAAAAACCATGTACCCGCAGAGTCTGGAACCAAACCTAAGCGGCAAAAGGCTTGTACAAAGTTTGCCGATTTAGCTGCAATCACCAAATCACACGCCAGTGCAATATTTGCCCCTGCACCTGCTGCTACACCATTTACGGCGCAAATCACAGGCTTTGGCATATTTACAATCGTTTTAATGAGCGGGTTATAGTAAGTTTCAATGGAATATCCTAAATCTGGAGCTTCAGCGTTTGGGTCTACTACACGATCACCTAAATCTTGTCCTGCACAGAAGCCACGGCCTTCGCCACTAATCACAACACAGCGGACATCCGGATTTTTGGTCCACTGGTTTAAAACCTCGGCCACTTCACGGTGCATATCAACGTTAAAGCTATTCAGTGCTTTTGGGCGGTTAAATGTCAGGTAGCCAACACCATTTTTTTCTTCAGCAATAATATTTTGATAGTCCATCACTCACCTCTAAACACTGGCTTTCTTTTCTCAAAGAAAGCATTAATCCCTTCGTTTCGATCTTTTGTAGCCGCCAGCCAGACAAAGTTTTGACGTTCAAACTTCAGTCCCTGACTTAACGTTGTTTCATGAATACTTTTAATTGATTGTTTAATCACGCGAATCGCTAAAGGCGCTTGTTTGGCAATTTTTTCTGCAAGTTGAACCGCATATTCAACGGTTAATTCGGTCGGAACCACTTGACTACAAATGCCATGTTGCTCGGCTTGTTTTGCCGAAATCATCTCACCTGTCATGGCCCAGCGCATGGTGAGTTGTTGTCCAACCAAGCGCGCTAAACGCTGTGTTCCGCCTGCACCCGGCAACATACCAAGACCAATTTCAGGTAAAGCAAAACGGGCATTTTCACCGCAAATCACCATATCTGAATGCAAAACCAACTCAAACCCAGCGCCTAAGGCATAGCCATTGACTGCGCTAATGAGTGGCTTACTAAACGCATCAATTTTCTGCCAAAGCTTCGGGCGAATATCGAGTTGCAAAGACACGGCGTCCATTGCAGCCAACTCACTAAGATCTGCTCCAGCCGCAAAACACTGAGCGTTACCCGTTAAAACCACTGCTTTGACTTGAGCATTATGTTCAGCTTCTTCGAGCAACTCGCATAAACACTGCAATGTTGCATTGTTTAAAGCATTTCTTTTTTCTGGACGGTTTAGGGTTAATAATAAAACACCGTCAGCAGCTGTACTGGCTTTGATCAACTCTTGCATGACAGCCTCTATTCATCAAAACTCAAGCGAACATTTGAGCCTTTTGGTAAGGTCTGACAGCTCAGCACATAGCCCTTTTCAACTTCATCTTCTTCAAGACTATAGTTAAGGAACATATCAACTTCGCCAGAAAGCACCTTACAACGACAGGTCGCACACACCCCACCTTTACATGCATACGGTAAGTCGGCACCCGCACGTAAAGCCGCATCAAGAATACTTTCATCATCTTGAGCCACAGAAACAATCAGCTCACGACCATCTAAAATGATGTTTACTTTTTCTTCTTTACGGTTTGCATCCGCTTCAACACTACGTTTACGCGCTTGTCCTGTATGGAAACGTTCGGTGTGAATGCGCTCTTTGGCAATACCAAAGTTCGGTAAAGTATTTTCTACGGCATTCATCATTTCGTCCGGGCCGCAGGCAAAAACATGGTCAAAGTTTTTTTCAAGCACTTCAAAATCAAAAAGTTGCTTAAGCTTTTCTGCATCAATACGACCGTTCATCAGTTCACTATCGTTGAACTCACGAGAAAAAATATTGATGAGTTGAAAGCGTTCTTTAAACTGATCTTTCAAATCCATAATTTGCTCGGCAAACATGGTTTGTTTCCATGAACGATTGCCATAGAGCAAGGTAAAGTTAGCTTCAGGTTGTTCAAATAAAACTTGTTTAATAATTGATAGAATTGGCGTGATACCACTACCCGCAGCAACGCCTAAATAGTTTTGTCCGCCCATCTTGGCTGCTTTTTGAAAAAACACACCTTGTGGTGGCATGACTTCAAGCACATCGCCCACTTTTAAATGGTCATTTGCCCAGTTTGAAAATTGACCCTGATCAATTTTTTTAACCGCAATACTGATGTCTTCTTTGCCCGCATAGCTACAAATTGAATAGCAACGGCGGATTTCACCCGCTTCAGTTAAATGGCGAATGGTTAAATGTTGCCCCGGTTGAAATTGAAATTGTTCTTGTTGTTCAGGTACAACGTCAAATGCAATACAAATTGCCTGATCGGTTTGCGGTGTAATACTTTTTACTTTTAATGGTACAAATTGGCTCATGGCTGATTTCCTTATCTAAAGACTTAAATACATTTGAAGTAATCAAAAGGCTCAAGACAGTCCTGACATTTATAAAGTGCTTTACAGGCGGTGGAACTAAACTCTGTTAACAGTCGGGTATGTCGGCTTTTGCAACGTGGGCACTCGACACCATCATTTAAATGAACGTGAGTTCCACACTGATGCGCCAACCCCTCAGGTGGTGCAATGCCATAAACTTGCAGTTTCTTTTTCCCTGCTTCAGACATCCAGTCCGTGGTCCATGCTTCTGATAAATCGACCATGACTTTGACCGGTGTCAAAGCTTCTGCGGTAAATGCCTCCACAATTTGTGCTTTGAGCATATCTGTTGCTGGGCAACCGCTATATGTCGGAGTTAGACGAACAATAATTTCTTGTTGATCGTTAATCTCTACACCGCGAATCATGCCCAAATCGACAACCGATAAAACCGGAATTTCAGGGTCACTTACCGTTTGTAGAACATCCCAACATTGGTCGATGCAATGACGAATCATTTGCATGGCTCACCTCCTTGTCTTACCAGGTCATGCCCGGATAAGTTCTTTGAATACATTGCATTTCAGCCAATAAATAACCCAAATGCTCGGTATGCAATCCTTGTTTCGCACCACGGCGATAAGCACCGTTCACAGCAACATTTAATTCAAAACGCTTAAGCTCATCTGCAATGGTTTGGTTCCATTGTTCTTTTTCATTTGAAAAATCTGGAATCACACCTTCTGCAACTAATACTTGTTCGTCTGCACTCAGTTCAAATAATTCAGCGGTAAAGCGCCATAAATTATTTAAACCGTCTTGTACACGTTGATGTGCTTCATCTGTGCTTAAACTTAAACGTTCCATCCAGCTAGTCGAAAAGCGGATGTGATACTTCACTTCTTTTAAAGATTTGACAGCAAGCGCACTTAATTCAGGAAGTGAGCTTTGTGTTAAAGCCGTAAATAAATGAAGATGGTAATGGTCCATCAACCACTGGCGTACAATCGTTTGTGCAAAGTCACCATTGGGTTGTTCACACAACAAAAGGTTTAAAAACTCACGTTCTGTACGGAAATACGCAAGTTGGTCTTCATCACGCTTAGCTTCATCATATTGACCAGCCAAAGTCAGAAAGTTTCTTGCTTGACCTAACAAGTCCAAGCTGATATTTGCTAAGGCAATATCAATTTCTAGCTCAGGTGCATGCCCGCACCATTCAGCCAAACGCTGAGATAAAACCAGTTGACTGTCGCCAATATGTAATAAGAATTTAGATAAAACTGAATGATTCATTTGCCATTCCCCTTACATGTGCTCAATGCCATCTGGGATATGGTAAAAAGTCGGATGACGATAAACCTTGTCTAAAGAAGGATCGAAAAATTCAGCTTTTTCATCTGGCTGTGAAGATTTAATCAGTTCTGAACGAACTACCCAAATGCTAATTCCTTCATTACGACGCGTGTAAACATCACGAGCATGTTGCAGTGCGATTTCATCATCAGGTGCTCTTAAGCTGCCTACATGACGGTGGCTTAAGCCTTGTTTACTACGTACAAATACTTCGTAGAGCGACCAGTTGTTTTTATCTTCCATTTTGATTTCCTCAAATTTTTCCATAAATCTTGTTAAGCCACTTTGTTCGCTTCAAGCTGCTGTTTTTTCGCGTAGACCACTGCTGCATCACGAACCCATTTGCCGTTTTCCCATGCTTTACGGCGTGCTTCAATACGCTCGTGATTACATGGTCCACGTCCGGCAATTACTTCATTAAATTCGTGCCAGTCAATCTCGCCAAACTCATAGTGGCCTGTTTCTTCATTGAACTTTAAATCTGGGTCCGGTACTTCCAAGCCAAGTTGCAACACTTGTGGCACGGTGTTATCAACAAACTTTTGACGTAATTCATCGTTACTAAAGCGTTTGATTTTCCACGCCATGCTTTGTGCGCTGTTTGGAGAGTGCTCATCACTTGGACCAAACATCATGAGTGCTGGCCACCAGAAACGATTCACTGCATCTTGCGCCATCTGTTTTTGTTCCGGTGTACCGTTTGCCAAAGCCATCATGGCTTCAAAACCTTGACGTTGGTGGAAACTTTCTTCTTTACAAATACGTACCATTGCACGTGCATATGGCCCGTAAGAGGTACGGCAAAGCGCAACTTGGTTCACAATGGCTGCCCCATCGACAAGCCATCCAATTGCAGCAACATCTGCCCAAGTCAAAGTTGGATAGTTAAAGATTGATGAGTATTTCATTTTCCCATTAATCAACTTTTCCATCATGTCATCACGGTCAGCACCTAAAGTTTCTGCTGCGCTATACAGATATAAACCATGACCCGCTTCATCTTGTACTTTCGCGAGCAAAACCGCTTTACGTTTTAAAGTCGGCGCACGCGTAATCCAGTTTCCTTCAGGCAACATACCTACAATTTCAGAATGGCCATGTTGCCCGATTTGACGAATCAATGTTTTGCGGTAGGCATCAGGCATTTGATCCTTAGCCTCGATCGTAATTTCATTGGCAATATTTTGTTCAAATTTCTGGTAATTGTTTTCCATTCTTTCATTCCCTGTAGGTATCACCCTTAAATCTATTTTTCGATACACAAAAAACAAAGTCAACTAATTTTTTAGTATCAAATTAAATCTACAGCAACAAAACAATACAAGCTATTGAAATTAATAAAATTAAGTTAAATGTAAAAAACTTTTTTACTTTTAAAAATCAAAATAAAGTTGACTTTTAGACAAATTAATCTGAAATTATGAATCATATTTTTGCAATTTTTATAATTGATGTATCAAATAAAAAAGGAGTTTGGTCATGCTTGAACAAGCACACCTAGAAGGAACCTCAACTGACACAGATTTTCAGCAGTCTGAGCATCAACTGCCTCATCTTGCTTCTTATGTCTATGGAACATGGCATTCGTCTGACGAAGAATTACGTACCGTTTATCATGCCATTACAGGTGAATCGATTTATGCCGTAAGTAGTCATGGCATAGATATGAAACGTGTTGTTCAATATGCCAAACAGAATGGTTCAGAACTGGCTAACTGGACGTTTCACCAACGTGCCAATGCGTTAAAACAAATTGCCCAACATTTACTTGAACGTAAGGAAGACTTCTACAAACTTGCTTATGCCACAGGCGCAACTCGTAAAGATGCGTGGATTGATATTGAAGGCGGGATCCAGACATTATTTGCTTATTCAAGTCTGGTTCGCCGTGAACTTAATGATGAAAAAATTATTACTGAAGATAGCTGGATTCAACTCTCTAAAAACGGCACTTTCGGCGCTAAACACATTTTAAGCCCTAAAGCAGGTGTTGCCGTTCACATTAATGCTTTTAACTTCCCAATTTGGGGAATGCTTGAAAAGATTGCACCGGCTCTACTAGCAGGCGTGCCATGTATAGTGAAACCAGCAACCGATGGTGCCCAATTAACTCAAGCGGTTGTAAAAGCCATTGAAGAGGCACATGTATTACCAAAAGGCTCGCTACAACTCATTTGTGGTCAGACTTATGACCTGTTAGAACAGTTAGGCCCACAAGACTGTGTCACGTTTACGGGTTCTGCTTACACAGGCCAAAAACTGCGTAACCACCCTCACCTCAATAAATATTCGATTCCATTTAGTATGGAAGCCGACTCGGTAAACAGTGCAATTTTAAGCCCTGAGGCAAATGAAGAAACTGTCGATTTATTTGTGCGTGAAGTCTTCCGTGAAATGACCACCAAAGCAGGCCAAAAATGTACTGCAATTCGTCGTGCTTTCGTTCCTGAAAATTTGTTAGCGACTGTGCAAGAGAAGCTAACTGCCAAACTTGCTAAAGTTGTGGTGGGTGATCCTCAAAAAGAAGAAACCACCATGGGGGCTTTAGCGAGCATTAAACAAAAACATGACGTTGCAGAAAAAGTTGCCGAACTCAGCAAAGATGCAAAAATTGTTTTTGGTGGCAACGATAACTTCACATTTAATGCAGACCATCCTGAAAAAGGTGCTTTTTTCGCTCCAACTTTATTGGTGTGCGAACAACCTTTACAAGCGACACATGTGCATACCACAGAAGCTTTCGGTCCGGTATGTACACTCATGCCATATCAAAACATTGAAGAACTCGCTGACCTTGTTTCACGTGGTGAAGGTAGCTTAGTGGCTTCTGTCGTTAAAAATAACGATGAGAATATTGAGCAGATTATTCAAAAAATTGCGCCTTGGCATGGGCGTGTGCATGTACTCGATGCAGAGTCAGCAAAAGAAAGTACAGGTCATGGTTCACCACTTCCACATTTAGTACACGGCGGCCCTGGTCGTGCAGGTGGCGGTGAAGAATTAGGTGGTATTCGCGCGGTTAAACATTATATGCAGCGCACTGCAATTCAAGGCTCTCCAAATAGCCTGACGCAAATTACTCACTCATGGACTGCTGGCTCAAAAGTTAATGAGGACCGTGTACATCCATTTAAAAAGTCTTTTGATGAGTTAGTGATTGGTGAACGTTTATTAACGGCGCGTCGTACAGTCACCGAAGCAGATATTGTCAATTTTGCTTGTTTAAGCGGTGACTACTTCTATGCACATACTGACAAAATTGCGGCTGCCGAGTCTTTCTTTGGAGAGCGTGTGGCACACGGCTATTTCATTGTGTCTGCCGCAGCAGGTCTATTTGTAGATGCAGCACAAGGCCCTGTGATTGCCAATTACGGTATGGACAACTTACGCTTTGTTGAACCGGTTAAAATTGGTGACTCGATTCAGGTTGAACTCACCTGTAAGCAAAAAACACCTAAACCACAAAAAGACCCGTCTCAGCCTGCACATGGCGTTGTGGTATGGGATATTAAAGTCAAAAACCAACGCGGTGAACTTGTCGCAACTTACGACATTTTAACTTTAGTTGCTCGCGAGGCTTAATGTTTAAAATGAGATGGGGTCACCTCGTCCCCATCTCATTTTTTTAACACTCAATGGCGTTAACAGCAAGGCCACCTTTTGAAGTCTCTTTATATTTCTCAGACATATCTTTACCTGTTTCCTTCATAGTCTGAATGACTTTATCTAGTGTGACAAAGTGTTCATCGTCATCATGAAGTGCCATTTGGGCTGCATTAATGGCTTTTACGGCTGCAATTGCATTTCGTTCAATACAAGGCACCTGAACCAAACCACCAATCGGGTCACATGTTAAACCCAAGTTATGTTCAAGCCCAATTTCAGCCGCATGTTCCACCTGTTCAGGCGATGCTCCTAAAATCTCGGCTAACCCTGCCGAAGCCATTGCACATGCCGAACCGACTTCACCCTGACACCCTACTTCTGCACCAGAAATAGAAGCATTGAGTTTACATAAAATGCCAACGGCTGCCGCACTTAAAAAGAAACGAACCACTTTATCTTCGGAAAAGTCTTTAGAGAAAGTCACGTAGTAATATAAAACTGCCGGAATAATTCCTGCGGCCCCATTTGTAGGTGCCGTCACTACTCGACCGCCAGCAGCATTTTCTTCATTTACCGCTAAGGCAAATAAATTGACCCATTCCATCGCATGAAAAGTCGTCACAATCAGGTTTGAGTTTTTCTTATTTAATAACTTATCGTGAATTTTTTTAGCCCGACGTTTTACGTTTAATCCGCCCGGTAATATGCCTTCATTAATTAATCCGTTGTGAATACATTGCTGCATCACTTTCCAGATTTCCATAATCTTGCTACGAATCTCAGCTTCACTCCGCCAGCTTTTTTCATTTTCAAGCATTAACTCGCTCACTGATAAATGATGAGTTCTACATAAGCTTAAAAGTTCAGCCGCACTGTGAAACGGATATGGAACCTTAACGTCGTTAGTTTCAGTTTGAGTTGTTGCTAATTGCCTTTGGCTAACAATAAAACCGCCACCAACCGAATAGTAAGTTTCTGCATATAAAATTTCTTGAGCCTCGTTATACGCAATCAATTCCATTGCATTGGGGTGATAAGGCAAAGATTCATCTAAAAAAAGCACATCATGCTTATAGTCAAAAGAAATAGTTTTTTGCTGATTAAGCTGGATGGCTTTATTTTCAAGAACATCTTCAATCAAGCTTGTACTTACTTGGGTATCGATATGTTCAGGGTCAAAACCCATTAAACCTAACAGAACCGCCTTGTCTGTCGCATGACCGACGCCAGTTGCCGACAGCGAACCATATAAATTCACCTGAACTTTAACCGTTGCTTGTAAATCGTTTTGCCTCAATAAATCATCCACAAAACTGTATGCCGCTCGCATGGGTCCAACTGTATGGGAGCTAGATGGACCGATGCCAATTTTAAAAAGATCAAATACACTAATAAACACTGGGTCCTACCTTAGATTCATTATTATTCGTATGTTCGTCATTATTGTGTCCTTTCGGATAGCTCTAAAATTATCATTAAGCCAAGCACAAATCACGAATAACTCTTGGGTAGTCGCACAAAAAGACAACGGTTGAACAATGGCCCTAAGCTCATGAGTCCATAGTCATAAATTTTAAGACTTCTATTTTTTAGTAGATGTTTAAAATGATTCTTAAATTAATTTAATGCATCAATTTGTATAAATAACAAACAGCATATATTAGCCATTAGTCGCACGCCCCTATTTTTACTCATTTTTACTGGTAAAGTGCTTTACATGGTTTGATACAACCTACTTAACTCAGATGCATAATTCACCTGTTCTTGCATCTGAAGTTTTTCTGCCTCTAGTCCGCTAGGGGCTTTTTTTTGAATAAGTGAAATAAAATAATAAAAGCCCATCTTTTGACAGGCTTTCTTGTTCGGTCTTAAATCAATTTTTAATTAAAAAATTAACCACAGTTCGCGTTGGTAATTTTTTTAGTCGATGGATCAATGGTAACAGTGACACGGTTTGTACGATAATCCATTGTCATTGGCTGACCTGGAGCGACTCTACGTACAATTTCTGACTTGGTTTTTTGTTTGATTTGGTCATCAGTTAAGCCAGACTGATCAACTAATTTTTGAGCTTCTTCAGCTACACAGTTAGCTTGGTTATCGCGGAATAATTTCCACTCTTCGACCACTTGACCATTTGGCAAATGACAATACCCAACCTGACCATTTGCTTCATTTCTAATTTCTAATTTTCCACCTTGCTCAACACAATATTTACTTGCTGGATTTGGTGAACCAATTTTTGGTGGAGTTGACTCTTTATGTTGTACTGCTGAGCAAGCCGTTAACGAAACAAGCGCTAATCCAAGAAAGATAGTTTTTTTCATAAATTTTACTTCTTACTAAAAAAGCTAAAGATATCAAAAAAACTCATGTTTTATATGCGTTGTTTACAATAAAAAACCTTCATAGAGAGTAACTTACAAAATAATAAATTATTCCAAGCGGTAAATTATGATGAACAAGATCAAGCAACAGATGTATGAGCTACGATCTTTCTAAGATACGTGCTCCAACGCCTTCTTGTCCCAATACATCATCTGGGTTTCTTAAAGGACATTGTTCTAATGACAAGCATCCACAGCCAATACACCAATCCATCTCATCTCGCAGCCGCGTAAGCTTTTGAATACGATCATCCAAATTTTTCCGCCAGTCCAGAGATAACTCTTTCCATTGCTGCGCAGTTAATTTAGATCCCATTGGGTACTTGCTTAAAGCTTGTTTAATTTCCTCTAATGGAATACCAACCTTTTGCGCAATTTTAATGATTGCAATATAACGCAGCACAACTAAAGTAAAACGACGTTGGTTACCATTGGTTCTTATACTTTTAATCAAACCTTTAGATTCATAAAAATGAAGCGTTGAAACTGCAACACCACTACGTTTTGCAACTTCACCTACAGTCAACAAACGGCTTTGATTCGTTTCAGTCATTTCTATTAACCATAACTTTAGTTGAGGTTTTATAAAAGGATGCTGAAACTTTGTCAAATAAAGAGCTAAATTTAACAATTCAACAGCTCAGACTATTTATAGAAATTTTAAACAATGAGAAGAATTAAAAATATGATCCGACAAAATGTATAAAAAATAATCAAATTACTTAAATTAATACTGCATTTCAGATTTCATAAACAAAATACTAGGGTCTAGTTTCACAGCCACAAATCCAAAACATATTGTAAACAAACGGCATGGGCGCACCGAGTGGATAGACTTTAGCCTCTTCTATTTTATATGTCTTCTTTCTTGATTCGATATGTAAAATATTATCGCAGCGCGCGATCACTGTTCCTTTTTTATATAGTTTTTTTCTTTCATTTTTTGCGTCGAATTTATATACCAAAAAGTAAACTTTTTCCCCTACCTCTATCTTTGAATGATTAACCATAATGTAACCATTACAATACTTACATTGCCAATCGTCCATATCTTAAAATATCACATACTCAAATTAAAAAAGTAGAATAACTGTTTTAGTATAAATTTAATAAAAATATAAATCTAAAAAAATATTTAAATTTAAAAAATAATACTTATTTGTGACATCTATCACACTAATCCCAGATCAAAATATAAAAAATAAATATATAAAAGACAAATAGTTACAAAACTATAAAACCATCACCCTTTTCCATCTAATTGAGCTTTTTGACACATCAAATTAACTTTTATAATATTGCATAAATATAATGTGCTTATTATTTCATAAAATAAAAATATAGATTAATTTATGTCTGAGTTAATATAATAAAATTAATAATTAAATATTTTCATCTTAAATTGAAAAAATTTCATTTCAATATTGATTTAAACAACTTAAAATACATAAAAATATATCTTAATTTTCTATGATGACTACTCAAAGACAAAAACTTGAACTGCCATTAGGACATAATAAATTATTACTCCATTCATGTTGCGCTCCCTGCTCTGGAGAAGTAATGGAGGCATTAATTGAGTCCAATATAAACTTTTCTATATTCTTTTATAATCCCAATATCCATCCAGTGAAAGAATATCTCATTCGCAAAGAGGAAAATATCCGCTTTGCTGAAAAACATAATATTCCATTTATTGATGCAGATTACGATACAGAAAATTGGTTTGCCCGTGCGAAAGGTATGGAAAATGAACCTGAACGTGGTATTCGCTGTACCATGTGTTTTGATATGCGTTTTGAACGTACTGCTTTATATGCTTATGAACATGGGTTTAGTTTAATCAGTAGTTCTTTAGGAATTTCACGATGGAAAAATATGGCTCAAATCAACGATTGCGGGATTCGTGCTGCTGCACACTATCCTGAAATCCAGTACTGGGACTACAACTGGCGTAAAAATGGTGGCTCTAGCCGTATGATCGAAATTAGTAAACGTGAAGAATTTTATCAGCAAGAATATTGTGGTTGTGTATATTCTTTACGCGATACAAATCGCTGGCGCATGAGTAATGGCCGAGATCGTATTAAACTTGGTGTTAAATTTTATAGTAATGCTATGGAAGAAGATTAAAAAAATCTCTATAGCGATTTAAAAATAAATATTTAATTATATTTATTTCGTTTTCTAAATTTTTTAACCTTAAATAAAAAGAGCCACATCTGGAGAATGTGGCTAAAAGGTGTACTTAGACGAGCTTTGATGTTTTTAGAATAATTAAGTTAGCTTAAAATAATATTAATAAATTTTTAAATTTAAAATATTTTTCAACTTTAATTAAATTTCATAAAACTATTAAATTCCACTAAATATTTTACCTAACGAATTAAAAATAAAATTAGCCTATATTTCATATATAAGACTGAAAAATTTAACTATTTACTTTTTGAGACTAAAAGCGAGTTTCTTAATATTTTCTATAATTTCCTCAGGTTGATGGGCAGCATAGCCTAACAAAACAGCAGCTTTTTTCGGTGCAAGTTGACAATATCGAGACAGAGGCTGAATCGCTAAATCCAAAGCCGAACAATGAGCAATAAACTTTTGCTCAGTCCATGCGCCTTTTAACCAGCATATAAGATGAATGCCTGAGTCTGTGGGCTGAACATCAAGTATGTCTGAAAGGTGCTCATTAATCGCTTTAATTAATATCTGCTGACGCTCATAGCATGCTTTGCGAACTTTACGCACATGCCTAGCATAGTGACCTTGTTGTATAAATAGAGCTAAAGCAACCTGTTCTAAGTATGAACTTCGCACGTCTGTATAGTATTTAGCAGCACTAAAGGTTTCGATTAATGCTTCAGGTACCACCATGAACCCTAAGCGAAATTCAGGAAACATCATCTTGGTAAAAGTACCAGAGTAAATAACACGTTGCTGCTGATCTAAGCCTTGTAGCGCTTGGATGGGGTGAGTGCCATAGCGGAATTCACTATTATAATCATCTTCAAAAATCCATTTTTCTGCTTTGTTCGCCCAATCTAATAAAGCAAAACGGCGAGCCAAACTCAAAGTTCCACCTAAAGGAAACTGATGCGATGGCGCAGTGTAAACAAGTTTGCTTTTTAAATAATGCTTGGTAATGTCTGCGACTTGCATGCCCTCTTCATCACTCGCGATTAAATTCACCTGAGCTCCAAAACTTCGAAAAATATTAAAAGCTGCATCATAACCCGGCTCATCTAGGCACACTTCATCATTTGCTTGAAGCAACGCATAGGCAGTCAAATGAATAGCCTGCTGAGTCCCGTTTACAATAATGATTTGCTGTTCATTACAGTTCAGCCCACGG
This sequence comes from Acinetobacter sp. ABJ_C4_1, assembly GCF_044538495.1. Classification (NCBI taxonomy): domain Bacteria; kingdom Pseudomonadati; phylum Pseudomonadota; class Gammaproteobacteria; order Moraxellales; family Moraxellaceae; genus Acinetobacter; species Acinetobacter sp. ABJ_C4_1. Next base: position 42,229 of record NZ_JBIUCQ010000017.1, read on the forward strand.
GTTGAACGAACATATTCGCAAATCGCCTGACGCAGTGGTAAATAGCCACGCGGGTCGTGAAATTGACCCAATTGATAATAAGATTGTCGCCAAGCTTGAGTTAATAGCTTTCCCCAAAGCTGATGAGGGAATAAATCTACACAGCCCACTCCCACATGGAACATTTTTTTCTTTTGACTTGACGAAGACTGCTCTTGCCATGATGCCAATAATGCTTCCATATTCGGATTAATATTTAAGGCATGAGGCTTACTTGTTGTCGTTTTTTTTGAAATTTCTTGGATATGTATGAGTTGATCTGGTACAACTTCAGCAACGTAAGTCCCTGAACTCGGTTTAGTAAATAAATATCCTTCATCGAGTAAACGTTCAAGAGCCGCCAATACGGAATTTCGTGAAATCGACATCATGTCTGCTAAAGCACGACTTGAGGGTAATTTTGTTCCAGCGGTGAGTCTTCCATCTAAAATAGCATTACGCAAAGCTGAATATAGCCCATCTTTAATCTGGCCCTTTGGCAAAATCAAATGAGGAAAAGGCGCAGAAATTGGAGCAGCCATAACAAAACTGGTACTGTAAAAAATACAAAAAGTGTACCTTATAAAAATACCACTTTCAAAACTACACTTTAGTTGTCAATTTTCCATTACTTTAAAAATAGAGTGTACTTTTTATGCAAAAACAAGAGATTCAAATTGTCCCTGTCCAGCAACAAGACTATGCACAATGGGAAAAGTATTGGCTTGCCTATCAAAAATTTTACCAAGTTAGTTTACCTCTTCAGGTCACAAAAATAACTTGGGATCGTTTTTTCGATACAAAAGAACCTATGTATTGTGCTGTTGCCAAACAAGGTGAGCATATTTTAGGAATTGTGCATTATGTTATTCATCGTTCAACATGGGCAGAGAATAATTACTGCTATTTAGAAGACCTTTATGTTGCACCTGAAGCCCGTGGGCAACACATTGGTAAGCAACTTATCGAATATGTTCAGAAGCAAGCCATTGAACAAAACTGCAATCGTTTATATTGGCATACCCAAGAGACCAATCATACAGCTCAAAAACTCTATGACTGGATTGCACAAAAACCAGGTGTTATTGAATACCGCATGTCTTTAACCTAACAAGTAAAAACACCAAAAGCCTTAATTCTTTTGGTGTTTTATTTTTAACCCTAGAATAGTGTTTATTTACTTCTTACTGCGAATAAGCTTACTTACCTTGTCATTCACAGTTAAACATTGGTTAAATGCTGCGAAACGTTTGAGCTCTTGATCTAATTCAAAAAAGAAATGCTCTTTATCTTTTACTGTTTTTTCTAAATGTAAGCTAATTACCTCTAACTCTTTCACACTCCGATGTGCTTTACAATCAATTCGGCCGACCAACTCATCTTGATAAAGAATAGGTAAACAGAAATATCCAAATACGCGTTTGGCTGCTGGTACATAACATTCGATCCGATAATCAAACTCGAATAAAGAAGTTAAACGGTCACGATGAATGAGAGAATTATCAAAAGGCGAAAGTATTTTTAAACCAAAGTCAGTCTCCACTTTTTGTTCTATTGCAGCTACATCCACATATAAAGTTTGACCGTCGGCAAGTTTCACCGCTGATACAACACCAGCATCAACCTGCTCTTTTAGTACAACTCGCATAGCCTCTTTTAAATCATTTTTCTTCAAATGAACTAATTGCTTCCATGTGAAAGCCCCATGTGCTCGAAGCGTATTATTAAATAAATACTGCGCATATTCATAAAGCGTTGGTATTCTTAAATCAATATTTTCAGGCAAGCAACGCTCAGTCAAATCATAGACTTTTTCCATGCCGTTACGCTCACAAATCATCAGATCACCCTGCATATATAACTGCTCAAAAGCACGGCGACCCGGACCTGTATTCCACCAATTCCCTAAACTTTTTTTATTTTTCTTATCGATATCACGTAGTCGAATTTTACCTTCGGCACGAACACGCGCCAATATTTCATTCATCAGGTGTTGATCACCTCTATTAAAATATCGGCTTTCCCCATTCTTAACCGACATCATAGCAGGCAAAGCATAGCGATAATCTTTCATAGGAAGATAAGACGCCGCATGATACCAATATTCAAAAATCTGACGTTCACGAACCAAACTATTTAAATGACTTAAATCATATTCAGGCACTCGGCTCCACAATATATGGTGATGAGCACGCTCAACGACAGAGATGGTATCAATCTGCACATATCCTAAATGTTCAATCGCCTGTAAAGTCCCATCTACTCCTGTCGCAAATGGACTATTTTTTCCTAAGCCTTGTTTAAGTAAGGCAATTTTTTTCAAAGAAGATGTCATAAAAATCAAATATTGTTGTATTCATTTAAAATCTAAAAATTTCAGTAACATCCTATCATTATTCCTTAATGTTCTTTGCATGCAAATCGTATTTCTTTAGATGGGTAATATTCTCAAACTACATCATATTTTATAGGTGAATTTTGCGATAACTTTTAGGTGCCAGCCTTACCACTAAAGTCATCACGAGCATCACACAACATAAATGAAAAATCCATCCCGCTTTATAAGCACCTGTAAAATCATGTAATGCCGCTACGAACCAAGGTGGTATTGCCGCAAGTAAAAAACCACCACCTTGCATGAGTGCAGATAAAGCTCCTGCATTGTTAGGCTCTTCAAAATGGTCGAGTGCAACAATAAGTGTTAGAGCAAAACAGCCTCCCAAGCCAACGCCCAAACAAATTGCCCATAAAATAGAGGCAAGTTCAGGTACAAATGCGAGACCAGAAAACCCAGCAAATTGCATGAATAGAGTAAACCATAGCCATGGACGGCGATCTTTATAGTCTCTAGCCAAAATCGGCAAAACTAATGCCGATGCTGCTTGGCTTAAAGCAAGTAAAGCGAGCAATTTTCCACTTTCCCCACTACTCCAACCATGATCTTGAAATGAAGGTGCTAACCAAGCAACAACCGAAGAATAACCACCATTAACGAGCCCAAAACACAGCATTAATAACCATGTTCTTGGTTTCTTAAGCAACATCTTTACAGGTGCTGGAGGTACATTCGAACTTACGATAGAGGGTAAAAAAATAAATGTTGAGATTAATGCCAATACAGCTGGTATAGCAAAAAAAGCCAGTCCAACAGACCATAAACCCGTTATATTGGAGACTACAGGCGCTAACCATGCGCCTAGTGCACCACCGCCCATAAGCATGGCTGAATAAAGGCCCATCATCGGACCAATATGTTGACTGAACTCTCTTTTGATAATGCCAGGAAAAGCTGCTTGTATCAGCGCGACGCCTAAACCAATCACGACTGCACTGGTAATTAAACCCTCAGCAGTAGGAAATAAAAATCTTAGTCCGCATCCAATACAAATAGTCAGTAAGGAGCCCAAAACAACGCTACGTTCCCCAACCACGCTCTGTACGATTGGACCAACAAAGGCAATAACGCCCATCAACATCATGGGTAATAAAGTGAGTAAAGCTATTCCTTGTAGACTTAATCCAGTTCCTGCCCGAATACTGGAGACTAATGGACCAATACTCGTCATAAAAGGTCTTAAATTAAGTCCAACCAAAGCGACTGTTACGATGAGCATGGGCCTAGCCAAGAAAGCTCCAGACTGCTTCATTACTCTGAGCCTGACTTATTGGTTTGATAATTTTGCCAAAGTACATAAAGATCGGTACGATCTTCAAATCGAACGGGTACATATTCAATTTTCATAGTCTGCTCAGCAAATGGTTTTGCAAGATCAGCATATATTTCAGCTGTAGATAAACCAAAGGGTGTTCCGTCTTCATTAGAATACGCATAGTGAACTGCTTTGATACCTGCTAAACGCATTGCAGCCATACACATTGGGCATGGATGTCCACTTGCATACACAGAGCAGCCTTCTAAGTTTGCAGATCCTAAAACTTGACTAGCTGCACGAATTGCAAGTAATTCAGCATGAGCCGTTGGATCATTGGTTATCAAAATTTGATTTACACCCGAAGCAATCACTTGGCCATCCTTTACAATCACTGCGCCAAATGGCCTGCCACCCTTTTCAATATTGTGATAAGCAAGTTCAATGGCTTGGCGTAAAAACATTTGATTTTCTTTCATCCGTTATCCTCAACCTAGTTTGCGCCTGCAAAAAGAAGTAACTTTTTCAATTTCACGGTATTCGCTTCAACATGCATGCTGTAGCAACGATCAGATTGATCCATATAAGAAATTTACTTATGAAAAACTCTAAGTAAACTTTAAGAGCAGAACAATTTGGAACTAGAATAAGCGTGCTTAAAACTATTTGGAAATTAAATTATTTAATCGATTGTATTAAGATTATAAATACTTAAGCATTCCGTTCTTTGCCTAGTTGGTGATAATTCTTATGTTTGACCCTCGTCTTCTTCGTGCATTCGTGACTATTTTCGAAAGTGGCAGTTTTACTGCCGCTGCTGATAAATTACACCTGACACAATCAACGATTAGTCAGCAGTTGGCACGTCTTGAAGAATCTGTTGGTCATTCTCTTATTGATCGCACATCACGACCTTTACAATTGACTGCCTCAGGTGAATATTTAATTGGTTATGCTCAAAGGATTTTGACACTTCAACAAGAAGCAGAAGCTGTTTTAAAAGATCCAGCAGGTAGTATTCCTATTCGGATTGGCTTACCAGAAGATATGATGAGTACCGCTATGGCTGAAATTTTCGGCATGTTCGCACAAGCTCATCGGTCTATTCGCTTAGATGTTACTTCTGGCCTAAGCCGTAACCTAACAGAGCGTTATCGAAATGGTGAGCTGGATATTATTATTGTAAAAGAACCAGCTGCTAGTGCTGATTGTTATGCATCTTTTCCGGAAGAAATGGCATGGTTTGAAAGTGAAAATACAACTACACCTATGTCCGATCCTATTCGTTTAGTGACTTTCCCCCAAGGAGGACTTTATCGAGATGAAATGTTTGAGACCTTAGAACGTGAACGGAAACGTTGGTATATTGCTTTTACAGGCAGTAGTTTAGAAAGTGTTTTAGTGAGTGTTGAAACAGGTTTGGGAATATCATTACTTCCTGTAAGTACCACTAAAGGACGTCGTATACGTAAATATAGGTCGTTAGGCGAAGCTTCACCTATGGTAGTTTCAATTTACACATGGGAAAAAGCTGGGTTGATTTCCCAGCTTGCTGATAAGATGACTACTATATTGCATGATCGTTTCCGATCACTCTCTTAAGCTTTTAACTTATTTCATTTAAGCTTTCAGCAATTAATTTTTCCGCCATTTCCTGAGTTTTCTTCAGACCTGGCATTCTATACTCCGTATGTCCATAGTCTTGTATAGATTTCCAGCGACCGCCCCATGTCAGTCCAACTGACTCTGCAACTTGCCCATACAGTCGATAACCCTGCATAGCCCATGGATCACGTTCAGAAATAACAACTTTACCATTTCGTTTAAATGCTACATCCGCCGCTAAACCAAATTGATGGTAACTTTGATACCCTTTTGCCTTGGTTGTATTCGGGTTGCCTGCCAACATATTTTGGCGTCCTGGACTGCGATAACCTTCAAGCAAAACAAGCTCATAACCATATTGCTCTTTCATAATTTTAAAGACCATAAGCAAACGCTGCTTATAGCGTGGATTCATTTTGTCCCACTTACGATTGACCATGTTGGTATCTAAAATTGAACGACCATCGAAACTTGCTTTATCAATAGGTGAAGAATTAATCGCACCACTGTCTTGAGAAGCATACTGCTGCTCTAATTGCGTCGCTTCAACAATTGCCGCTTCAATCAGACCTTCATCAACTTCAGGCGGTGGTGATAAGATTTCTCCATTTAATAACGCATAAATTTGCGGGTCAGTTTTTTTCAAATATTCGGCTTCAATCCGAGTTGAGCTAATCGGGCGAGTAAAGGCAAAAACTAAAATACTGGTAAATAAAAAAAATCCTGCAATTACAATCCACCATTGTTGCAAATGCCAATGAGATTGTAATTTTTCAGGTGCGGCTGCCTGATTCATAGTTTGGGCAAATTGCCTAACCTGATTCAGTTGCCGACGTCCCTGAGGTAATAACGATAGAACAAATGTTCTACCCTTATTTCTGAGTTCATAAGACATTAAAAAAGCCAGCCCTATAGCAAGGCAGGCAAAACAAAAGAAAATTAGAAAAATCATCATGAATTTACTAATTCACCGCAAACGGGCTGCGAGTCACTTTGATATCAACCGATGCTTTTGGTGCTTCCACCTCAGCTTCTGGCTCAGCTGGAGCTTTCTTAGCTTCCGCAGGTTTAGCTTGTTGGACTACCTTAGGTTGAGCGATAGGTTTTTGCTGAGCTGGCTGTATGGGGTGAGTGGGTTTAGCCACAACTTGTTGCTTAGGTGCTACCCGTTCCCCCGTTAGCTGGGCATCAAAAGGTGAAACACGTTGCTGAGTTGTTGGAGCTGCATTTTTATGAGGAGCAGGTTTAAAAATACCACTCAGTTCATTTTCTTTAGGTTGCTCAAAACCATCATGGCTCATTGGATCTGCTTGCTCTTGCTGATCAGCTGCAACTTGCCCATGTGCAGAGGAGTTCGTCATCAATACTTGATCATGTTCCTGATCTTGATTTGACTTATTCTCAACAGTTGCAGGATCTGACGAATACGGTTGAGACAAGAACAGGAACAGTGAGATGCTTACAAACACCCCGGCAATAATACCAATGATGATATAGATTACTGGTGATCTCGACTTTTTTTTATTCGATTGCAAAACTCGAATAGAAGTTGGTTTTTCCTGAGCCATTTCGTTCCATCATCAAGGTAAATAAATTGTAATATGTGCCTGCTCTTGTGGGGCAGAAATCACATTTTGATAAGTAGATAATGCTTTATCATTTTGATTATTGAGCATAAATCTTAGACCCGCGAAGGTAAGCAATGCAAAAATCAACAAGAAAATCAAAATCCAGAAAAAAGGTAATTCGCGATGAATAATATTTCGTATCTGATCGGGAATTGCCGAGAACGGCGAGAAAGCAACTTTTTTACCTTTTAAATAATCAATTTCGTCACCTACTCGCGCAACCAAATGATTCAGGCTTTCAATAGACTCAATTCGATATTTACCTTGAAAGCCCAATAACAGGCAGTAATGAAATACTTCAAGAGCCGCTAAACGGTCTTTTCCGCGGCTTCGCAATTGTTCTAATATTTCGAAGAACTGATAACCCGCCAATTGAGAACCAAATAAGCTCAATTGCAATGGACTAATCAACCAAGCATTTTGCAAATTAAAATAGCTTGGGTCTTGTTGGGTCACGATTGTTTCATCAAGCAGCGCACAAAATGCATATTTAGCATCATGAATATCATCTGCTGAAAACTGCAACTTTTTAGCTTGTTGCTCAAACCGATTAAGCAAATCTAAAATTTTTTCACGAAACCGCTGTGGGTCAGCTGGTACATACTGATTTCGAATCAAAAAGATTAAATAAAAACCATCGTGCAATAAATCGATCAGATTAATCGCCTGAAGTTTTGCTTGGGACTGACTATTATTGTTTCCTCCAGTCCCGATTTGCCCGTCATCAAATAAAGAAGGAGCACCTGTAGATTGTGACATTTTTCTCTCCTTTATCTTTAAGCGTTCATGACCGCAATCAGCTCAATACTGATATCTTGGAAGCCAGCTGGAACGTAAATACAAATCGTCTCTGAATCTAACATGCGTTGATAGAGTTCATGATGTGGTTCGATTTCGAAATAACTTACGCCAGAACGTACTGGAATAGCCGTTGGAACTTGTATTAAGTGGTGTAATGGAATGGCCGGCAATGCTGCAACAACACGCTGCTCAACATCCAGCGTACTACCGATTTTAAATCGTAGAGGTACAATCTGAATCAATTCGTGAGTCTGCATTGCACTACTTGATACGGCTATATAAAGTCTAGTGTCACGAGTAATCTTATCTGTCTCAAGACTTCCCACCCAATATGAAGGTCGAATTTCTTTAAGTGCAATACTGATGTAACGACTAGAAATAATAGTGTCTAATAAATCACGCAAAATGGTGTCGAGCTGAGTAAAGCTTTCTTGCAAATTGTGATGTTTATATGCAGGTAACTGATCGACTTCATAAGCTGTCGAAAAAGTTAATAATGAGCCTGCTAAACGCAATAATTCAAAAAACAATCGTTCTGGATGAATTTGCGGATATTGTAAGAAATGGTTCAGACCAGCATGTGCAGTATTTAAAGCATTTACCAACCAAAACGAAACGATATCACCTGAACGGAATTCAATTAATTTCTGTTCATTTTCTCGGTTGTTGGTTTGAATGGTTTTAATTTTTGCCTTAATAACATTCAATGTTCTTTTTAAATTCGAAACCAATGTTTCAGATGCATCGACATGCAAAATAGGTGGAATAAATTTGCGATCAATTTCAAAAGCACCTGAACTCTGACGTTTGATTTTACCTATTGGCAAATAGAGGAAACCATCCAGATTATGATCAGGATTGCTGTTTGCATCTAATAATTTAAACACAGCTCGACGACGTAACAAGCTGATATCTGCTTCTGTCGCATTTGTGAAAAGATCGTGAGTCTCCACAAGATGCGATTGGTAACGTCCCTTCTGTGACTGGTTTTGATCGATTAAATTTTGTTTATTGGCTTGTAGTAGTGGTAATGCCAAATAAATGACCATCTCACCACGTAAATTAAGCTCATCAAGCAAAATTGGTTCAGGTAGTAAGTCATAAGCCGGTGCTTGGTATATTTCACCGTCTTGCCAAATCATTTCTACCGACTCAAGCGCAAGAATATGTGTACTAAGCTGTGCTTCATCAAAACTAAGTTTTTGAACACCATATGAAAATGGCACAACAGCGCGGACGGTGTGATTTAAACGTTGTTCATGATAAGTATCTTGAATTTGGAAATGTTGAGGTCTTAAAAATAAACCTTCGCCCCACAGGACTTTTTCAGCTTTAAACATATGTCTTTACCAATCTTTATTCGTATTCATTTTTAGGCTGTACACCTAACATTTCCTGAACCATTTGTAATGGATTTTCATCTTTAATGACTTGTGCCAACCATTCATGTAATGGCATTTGACTCCATTTAATGGTCTTTTGAAGCATATAACTCACAGGACTATGTGGCTCATTGGCCTGAAAATAATCGGCTATTTCTTGTAGCACTTTCATTGCTTGCTCACGGTTAGCCAAGTGAGTTTGTGCTTGAGGCTGAAACATAGGCTGTTCTGATACGATTTGTTGTACAGGCACTTGATTTTCCATAGATGGAGTCGTGATAACAGCAGCCTGTTCTTGGGTTTGGGCAAGCCCAGTACCAAAAGCCTCTGCTTTATAAATCTTGCGTAAAGTGCTGTGAATTGTTTCAAATGCAGAATCAATTGCAGCAAAACTTGGTGAATCTAATCCCATTAAGTGATCAAGCGTCTGTTTTAAGACATTCCACTCAGTTAAAACTGAAGTAAATTCTTGATAATTTGAATATTGAAAGGTTTTAGACGTATTAAAGATCGCTTGATCAAATTGTTCCAATTCAGATGGGCCTGATTGGCTGTCATAATCTTCAGTTTGCTTACGACGAATGTTCTCGTGATATAGAAAATTATCGTAATCAAGCAAATTGTAATAAGGCACTGCGCTAGTTAAAGACACTTTCTTCAACAAACCAGGCAACTGATTAATTAAACCTTGTAATAAACCAATGCGTTGGTCCAAATCATCATCTTCAATAATCGGATGAATATCCTGCCAGTATTGGTTCAGCATGGTATGGGTTAATGTTAAACCCTTTACCATACCTTCAAAACCATTTAGATGAGTCCAGGCTTCTATTAACCATGTTAATAGACGGATATCTTTGGTTTTTTCTGTGAGCAAAGTGCTTACACTCTTTGCAACAAAATCCCAATCTGCCTGTTTCCGCTCAGCAACCCAATCCCCCTGATCTAATAGTAGATCATCCTCTGTTCTTGCTTTCTTTATTTCGTGAAATTCATTAGAAAATGAATAATCCTCACCACAAAGTAAGCTGTCATTAATGGGTTTAAGTAGTTCAGAAATATCAATACTCATCTAATTTTGGCTCTATTAATTTTAAACTTCTGATTTCAACTTTTTACTAGTCCGTTTTTTAGCGGGCTTCGCCACCGGATCTAATAAATATTGGATTTCATCATCTTTCGCATCAATCATGATCACTTTCGGCAATTTTTGATCTGCTAACGCCACTAAAATTTCAGTTGCCAAAGCAGGTAAAACTGTCGAATTTAAGATGTTATCGACATTACGGGCGCCACTATCCACTTCAGTACAACGGCTGAGTAGCAACTCGACCAAGTCATCTGAATATTGGACTTCTGTTCCATATTGTTTTTCAATTCGAGCGGTAATTTTGCCCAATTTATGTTTAATAATTCGAACCAATAAATCGTCATGCAACGGGAAATATGGCACAACTCTCATACGCCCTAAAAAGGCTGGTTTAAATTGTTTATATAAACTTGGTTTTAAATGTTCGATTAATTCTTCTGCTGTAGGCCACTCTTCAACAGGCTGATTTAAACACGCCTGCATAATTGCACTAGAACCTGCATTTGAAGTTAATAAAATTGTCGTGTTTTTAAAATCAATAACGCGACCTTCACCATCTTCTAAAGTACCTTTATCAAATACTTGGTAGAACAGCTCTTGTACATCACTATGTGCTTTTTCAATTTCGTCGAGTAGTACAACACTATAAGGATTACGACGTACTGCTTCGGTTAACACACCACCTTGACCATAGCCCACATATCCTGGAGGTGCACCTTTAAGTGAAGATACCGTATGCGCTTCTTGATATTCAGACATATTAATCGTGATTAAATGCTGTTCACCGCCATACAGCTCATTTGCTAAGGTGATTGCAGTTTCAGTTTTACCTACCCCGCTAGGTCCAACTAAAAGGAATACACCTTGAGGTTTATTCGGATCTTCTAATTTAGCTTTTGATGTTTTAATACCTTGAACCAATTGTGTAAGTGCATAATCTTGGCCCATTACACGCTCGCCCAATTTATCTTCAAGCGTTAAGATTTGCTTAATTTCATCATTTACCATTTTCCCAACAGGAATACCGGTCCAATCAGAAATAATTTCATTAATAATTTGAGAATTTACACGCTCAAAAACTAATGGCTGTTGGCCTTGAAGATCAGCAAGGTCTTTGCGCATTAAATTAATCTGATCATAGGCTTCAGACTCATTAGAATGACTCTGCGCTTCTAATTCCTGGATTTTACGAACTAGCTCTAATTCTTTTTGCCATTGTTCCTGAGTCTCTTGAATTTCATTTTGTAAAAACTCTAAATGATTTTTCAGGTTCTCTAATCGTTCATGATGTATTGGAATCTGACGATGTTCATTTTCCAAAATCTGTTGCTCAAGCTTTAAGTTATGTTCTTGTGCCTTCAATTGATCAAGTTTGACTGGCTGTGCATTTTGGGTCAAAGCTACGCGTGCTGCCGCAGTATCTAGAACACTCACTGCTTTATCCGGAAGTTGACGACCACTGATATAGCGATGAGAAGCATGTACAGCTGTGATAATTGCTTCATCATCAATTTGTAAATTAAAGTGCTTCTGCATCACTGGAATCATTGCACGCAGCATATCAACAGCAACTTCTTCGGTCGGCTCTTCAACCTTTACGACCTGAAAACGGCGGCTTAAGGCAGCATCTTTTTCAAAATACTGTTTATATTCAGCCCATGTTGTTGCAGCAATCGTTCGTAGCTCACCACGTGCAAGAGCAGGTTTTAAAAGGTTAGCAGCATCATTTTGTCCTGCTTGGCCACCTGCACCAATAAGTGTGTGTGCTTCATCAATAAATAAAATAATAGGATGAGCCGAAGCCTGAACTTCTTGAATCACTTGTTTTAAACGATTTTCAAACTCACCTTTAACACTTGCACCTGCTTGTAAAAGGCCCATATCTAAAACATGCAAATGTACATTTTTTAAAGCTTCAGGCACTAAACCTTGAGCAATTTTTAAAGCTAGCCCTTCAACTACAGCTGTTTTACCTACACCTGGTTCGCCAGTTAAGATCGGGTTGTTTTGACGTCTACGCATTAAAATATCGAGCATTAAACGAATTTCAAATTCGCGCCCAATAACAGGATCAATTCCACCATTCTTCGCTTTTTCAGTTAAATTAATCGTATATTGATCTAAAGCTGGTGTTTTTTGAGTTTTTACAGTTGGAGTAGCGACTTGTTCTAGCTCATCTTCTTCTTGTGAAGAGGTTTTAGTTTCTTCTTGTTGTTCTACGCTCTTTTCACAAATCTCAAGAAACTTATGTTTCATTGAATCTATAGGTAAAAGATCAAATAAACTCGAAGCTCTTGTTGCGATTTGATATAAATCTGGTGCAGTTAATAATGCAACCAATAAGTGACCACTACGAATGACAGGATTTTGTTCTGCTGAAGCCAGTAACCAAGCTTGCTCAAATAAACGCACAATTGATTTGGCAAAAATTGGAGTACGTGTATTCCCTTTTGGTAATTGAGAGATTGTCTCTTTTAAATCATCTGCCAAAGCGTCAGCTGAGATTTTATATTTTTTTAATAAAATTTTTAAATCATTTTCTAAAGGCTGATTAAGTAGCTCTAAAAATAAATGTTCAATTTCAATTTCGTAGTTTTGCTGAAGAACACAAGCATTAGCTGATTTTTCTAAAGCAGTGCGCGCAACTGTAGAAAGTTTTGTAATTAAAATTTTTAAACTACTCATCATTACTCTCAATATTTTTAAATAATTTAATACTTAAAATCATAATGCCCGTATATTACCAAAATTTAGCTTTATCCGACAAATAACCTAGCATCATAATCATTAATATGATTTGTTCGATTTCTTATCTCTATATAAAAAATCTAATATCATTAAGAACATTTAATTAGTACATATATCTTTTCAAGTTAATAGTTTAAGTGAAAAGATATATCCTCTGCTATCCTTGATTAACCAAACTTTGTTTCGGTAATAATTTACAACCACAAGATAATGAATCATTTACTCTTGCTGCTGATTTTCCCATGACCTGCATATTTGGATCTCCAGAAACAATCGTAGAAACCGTTTTATGCGCCGGACAAGTTGCTTTATCACCTACGCACGCAATTGCAATTCCATTTATTAAAAATGCACTATTACCAGAAATGACTTGCCCTCCACCTGTCGTTGGGCAACCAATCGTAATATAAGGGCTAGCCATATTCTTCTCCTTATGTTTATAAAACGGTGAACTCAATTCGACGGTTTTTCTTTCTTCCTTCTGGAGATGTATTATCCGCTACAGGTTTAGTCGAACCTAATCCTTCTGCAGACAAATGATCAGCAGGAATGTTTTTACTCACCAAATAATTTTTAACTGCTAATGCACGGTCTTGACTGAGTTTTAAGTTTTTAGTCGCATCTCCAGAACTATCGGTATGTCCTACAATTTTGACTTTTTTACCGCCAACTTTATTTAAAGCAACTGCCATTTCATCTAGAATTTTTTGGCCAGCATCTGTGAGCACGGCACTACCAGATTCAAATTCAATAATTCGATTTTTTAAAGCATCATCAATGACTTTCTGCTCTGCCTGATTTACAGAAAGCTGTGAAAATAATTGATATGGTGGCTGTACTAAACCTTGAAATATCTGAATAGTAGGCTGTATTTCTGTAGGATTTAGCATTTTTCCAGTCAGTTCAAATCGTGTGCCGTTAACACTTAACTTGCCTTGAGAAACTTTTTTAAGATCTGGTGTAATCACTCGCGTTACAGAGTCACTCCAGCCATTTGGAGCTGCTACTGGTCGAACTTGTATTTTATCTACCACTTGGTCTGCACCATAAACAGACTGCATTTTCATTAAAATGGCCTGTTTACTCACTTCATTTGGCACGACACCTTCAACAACAATTGGCTGTGCTAAAGCATAATTTGCAATCGCATAAATAAAACAGCCTTTTATTAATTGTGAAAGTTTAATTTGATATTTTTGATTCATTGTTATTCACCCAAAAAAGTCTGTCTAAATAGTTTTAAACCTTGATTTAAACTTAATTGGCGTTGGCATAAAGATTGTTCTAGCGTAGCTAAACCAGCATTTTGTTCCAAATAAGTATCAATCCATTGAGCTTCTATTAAAGAAACCCAATGTTTACTATCCATATTCTGAGTAAAAATATCGCTAAGAGCTAAAATATCCGCACCCTGAAAACCAAAGAATAATACTGGCTGCTCTCGATGTAACAATCCAATCAAGACTTCAGTATTATGTTGTTTTAAAAAACGACAAATGATACTGACCCAGAATGCTGCTATTTCATAACAATAAGCAGGATTGTTAATCGGCAAAATCAGCACTTTATTTAAGCGACTAGTCCCATTTTGTAAAATTGGCTGCAGTAATAATCCCAGCCCAATCATACTTTGAGCTAATTCATAAATACTCAGCTTCATTAATTGAGCAAATGAATGCATTGTATGATTTTCATAAAAACCGATACATTCACGTTCAGATAAGACTTGAATTTGATTTGGTAAATGATTGAGCTTACCAAATAACAAGTCAGAATCTTTAATACCTCTTAAAGCACGATTATTTTGAAATAAATCGACTAAAACATGCTTATAACTATAAGGTGCATATAATAAATTTTCGTAAGGTAAATCAATCTCAAGTAAATGACTGAGTACCATTGGAAAAGCTCGGCCTGAACTGTCTTCGCTCGCCAGTAAATTTGCAGCTAAAAACATATTCTCTTGTGGATTTGCAATAAAGAAGTCCAATGGAGGCAACGTACCATATGCCTCTTTGAACGTAGTGGATTGCATTGCATATTCCAGCGCTTCTGTAATCCACTGGTCAAGGACCTGTATTAAGGCATATTGACCCTTTGTTTTTAAGAAATCACCGCGTGCCGGACTTTTCCCATAATACAGAGGAGTTGTTTTTAATGTATGCATTAGACCTCCTCCTTTAATGTTGAGGTTATTTTCCCTGTCATGGCTTAACTCCCGCAGCTGGTTGAGTTGCAGCAGGTTGTGTTAATGCAGCAACTGGATTTGCAGGTTTCGCAGGAGCAGCTGCCTGAGCTGGTGCTTGCTGCGCCGATACAACACGGGCAGCTTTATCAGCAGTAACTTTGTCAACCAATTGCATACCAGAGTAACCGCGACTTGAACCAATACTGCCTGAGTTACTACTAATAAGACGGAAGTTCATTTTCACAAACAATGATGGATCCGTCTTACTGCGCCAAAGCATTTCGAAACCACCGTTCTGCTCTTTACGCTGTGCACTATCAATTAAGCGGTTAATGCCATATTCACCTGGTTCATCAAAAATCGTATGTGTTTGACCTTGTAAATCTACAGCCGTAATACGAGCACCAGGAATGCTGCCTTGATTTGGCCAAATAAAGTTAACCCATTGCTGTACACCATTTTCATAAGTCATACGCTGACCATCAATATCAACGGTATATGAAAGCAATTGCGGGTTTTGAATTGGGTAGAACTGGAAGTTAGACTGATTCGTTGCTGGAGCCGCTGGTGCTTGACTATTTAATTCCCCAGTTGCCATACCATTTGTAGGTGCAACATAGCGCTGGAAATTCATCACAAATTGCGGGTTTAAACTAATACCCAAATCTTTCCATGTTTTTGAAGTTAAGGTATAGCCGCGACGAATAACAAATGGGTCTAAGCTCTCTTTAACAAAACGGGAAATGCTACCGTTTTCACCAAGAATTTGACCAATTTCACTACTTGTTGCTTGTAAAGAAGCGGATGAGTTAAATGGATATTTCTTAGCAAGATTTGTAGTAAATGGCTGGTACGCTTGCATAACCCAAAGTTTATTAATTTCATCTTGAGTAGGCGTAATTAAACTTTCAAAGGCTTGTGTAAGAGGACTCACCACTAATTTTTGTAAAAGTTGCTGATCAATTTCACTGAAACCAACCGCCATTTTTTCATCTACAATTTTTTGAGTCTGATTAAATACCGATGTCTGCTCATTTAGGGTTTGCTTAACCAATGTCATTGCACTTGGTCCAACCTCACCCGCATTTTTAAGTTCATTAAACTTACTACGTACCAAAGCAAGATTCGTCATATATTCATCAAGTAAAGATTTACCTTGTTGATCATCACGCTTACGAACCAACTGATAGAACATTTGATATTCTTGAGAAATAGCACCTTGAGCATTAGTAGCTGCTTGATTTGCTAATTGTTTATCATCACGGTTTAAGACTTTACGTTTAAACCAAGCAACAAATCCTTTTTGAGGAGCAGCTAACTCTGCTTGAACAACTGGATTGTCCCAATTTGTTTCAATAGCTACACGTTCAATAAGAGTACGAATTGGTGAATTTTGTGGCTCACCTAATACATCAATATTTTTGACTTGCTGAGCAAATTGATTTGCTTTTGCATAGTGAATACCACTTAAGAATTTTCTCCATTCAGCGATATATTCTTGTTTATAAAGTGCTGTGAGCTGCTTTCTAATTTGCTCTGGGCTACCCGAGAAAGTTAAGTCATCAGATTGACGACTATTTAACACCCAGTCTTTACTATCTGTAGGCTTATCTGCTGCTTCCTCAATGGCTTTTTCTACATAGTCATTCCAAGCTTTTTGAGTAAATACACCTGGTAATGCATAGCTGCCCAATACAACATTTTTATTTGCCTCACCAACAATTTGACTTACTGTCAAAGCTGGGAAGCGAACAGCAGCACGCATTTTAATTTCGTTATAAACACGGTCACGTGCTGGCATACCTCTAATCACAGAGAGCAATACTTGACGTGTCTGATCAACTAATTGAGAGTCAGCATCCAAAATCGGGAATTGCTTGTCATTTGCTAATGTCATTGCATACGACAAAATCTGTTCAGCTTCCTGAATCATATCTGCACGTGGCATTTGCCCTTTATTGGCATCCAGCCAAGAACGCCAGAAACGCGTTACCTGATCGCTTAAGTGACTTGCATCCATATATTGTGGATTACTCATCATCAAATATGCTTTTAACGCATTATAAGCATCTTGTGGATTGGTATCTGACGGCTCTAAATATTGCTGAGTTTGAGCAGTTTGCTTAATCTCAACGTTGGTATGATTTGCTTTTAAAGTCGCTTCGTTATTTTTCACACGTTGCAAATACTGAGCAATATTTTGCTGAGTAGGTGTTAAAACAATTTGTTTAACGCCTTTTAAATATTCAGCTTTTAATTTTTCACGTAACTCATTGCCTTGATATAAACCAAAACTAAATTTTAGAGGTCTATTTTCATCAAACTCGTCTAATTGCTGTAGACGTCTTTGTAAAATCAGTAGGGCTTCCAATTGAGTTGATAATTGTTGGCTTGAACCCTTCTCTAACTGAACAACTTTATTTAAATCAGCTTGAACTTCAGAAATAAGCTGTTGGTTATTCCGATACGACCAAACCCATACACCCAGAATAATTGAAACACCCGCTAAAGCACCGATAAATGCAATGTAGCGTTGACGTTTTCTGCTTGTATTAACATGCTGTTTAACTAAATCTTTATCTTTTAAAATGACTTCTGAAAATAGGCCTTTTAAGAAATAACCATGGTTAGGTGTTGTTTTTAATTGATCTCTTACTTCATTTTGTGCAATTTGAGAAAGCTGAAATTCTTGTGCAATTTGCTCAGTCATTGGACTTTCTATTACACCTTCTTGCAAGGCACTTGTGAAATAGAAACCACGGAAAACTGGCTGGAACTGGTAAGGATTGTCTTCAAATAGTGTAGCAATAAAACTTTTGAGTGCAGGTTTTAATGTTTTAAATTCTAATGGAAAAGTCATCACACTCGGTGAGATATTTTGAGAATGTCGACGACTAAGGTGAGTCGAACTTACCCCTTTTAAGCCGTCATAAAGAATAGTGTAATGTTTCTCAAAAAGATCTACCGCATTATGAGAAGAGTTTTGCTCATATGGTAATGTTGCACCCCATGCCTGATTATATTCTTGTACTTCATAGAATTCGAAAAACTCGGTAAAACCCGCAATCAAATCCATTTTTGAAAAGACTAAATAAACAGGTACTACAACTTCTAAACGTTCAGTTAAATCTTGAATACGAGCACGTAAATTTTTAGCGAGCTTCAATGAATGTTCAGGGCTTTGGCTCACCAGCTCAGCAATACTTACAATAAGAATTAACCCATTTACCGGAGCTTTAGAACGGTTTTTCTTTAATATATTTAAAAAACCTAACCACTCTGAATGATCTTCGCTATATACCGAATAACGACCAGCCGTATCTAATAAAATACCCTCTGTAGAAAAGAACCAGTCACAATTACGGGTACCACTTAAACCAGCCGAAACCATTTTTTGATGGGTTTCTTCAAAAGGGAACTTTAAACCAGAATTATAGATCGCAGAACTTTTACCAGCGGCTGGGTTACCAATAACCATATACCACGGCAATTCATATAGTGCTGCATTACCCTTCTTATCGCCTAATTTTGACTTACGAATCAATTGAATAGATTCTTTCATTTGTTGGCTGATAAGTTGCAGCTCTTCTTTATCTTTATTTTTGCCGTACTCTGCTTGAGTATCTTTTTCAATCGCTTCAGCAAGCTCTTCACCTTGAACCGCATGCTTCTTGCGCTGAATTAGCCAATAAATTCCATAAACGATGAGCCCTAAAGCATATGCAGATGCTAAAGCCCAAAATATATGGCGAGGAATTGAAGTATAGGAAGACATCAATGCCACGAACAATGACAAGGCGATAATTGCTTTAGGATTCGTGATGTACTGCCACAAGTAGCCTAAAATTGTATGCATTCTATTCTCGTTCTAAGTTCAAAGTTTAAATTAGCTATTCAACACCATCGCATCATCTTCTGAATTTTCAGTGACACTCTGCACAAAGGTATGTGCTGACACCGTATTTTCTCCAAAGACAAAAGGAACGATATGTTCAGGAAAATGCATACTGAGCATAAAGCCATAAATATCAACTAAATGCTGGGTATGCCCCAATGAAGATTTCACATAAATAAAGTGATGTGGTTCAACAGAAGTTTGTGTAAATTGCTGCTGCAAATGCTTCGCTGCTTTTATATCTGTCTGGTCTGAAAGAATAAGTACATATGGCTCTTCCCCTGCGTACTGCGGTAATTCATTTAAGTTCAGCGTATTAAGAACTTTTGCTGTTTTTTCTTGACCAATCACAATTTTTAAATTTTTAGCGGGTTCAAGTTCTTCAATTTTTAAAGAGGGATCTGCAATAAGGCAGCTTGCCGCGAACTCCGCCGGAATATAGTCCTTAACCATCCAAGACTTTTCATCAATCAGGTCTTGATCTATTTCTGAATCAACAGCAAGCACGAGAAAAACTTCATGCTCTTTCTTTTGAATACGTTTTAATAAATGAATAAATTCTTGATAAGCTACACGCTCTCCCAAAAAGTGATATTCGATATGAACTTTTTGGGAAATAATGCCAACTTCAGTAAAGAATTCTAAAATCAAATCATTACTTTGCTCATCATTCCATATATGCAATAAATCCTCTGGAAGAAGAATGTGTAAATTCAGTCGATTTAAACGATGTACTTCAACTACAGGTGTTTCTGTATCTTCATATTCAGAATTTGGATCAACCCATGCAGGATGCATGTGATATTCACGGATCTGATGAGATTCATAAAATAAAATTGAACGCTTTAAATGTTCAGCCAAGCGATACAAATTCTCTATGTTTTGTTCTAATTGCTGTCTTATTAAAGACATGATACGAACTTGTCTTGGTGAAGCTGCGTATTGAAAATCCTCTTCACTCGACTCAGCTAAATCTTTAATTCGATAAGATAAAAGAGGCAATCCATAAGAATTCAACAACTGATCATCAAGTTCTGGGCTTTTAAAATCTTGTATTTCTTCAATAATCGTTTCATTCTCACCTAACGCATGTATAGCGAAAGCAGAGTAAATATGAAAATCTAGCTGTTCTAAAGGTTGATCAGGTGTAGTCTGTTGTTTTTGACTATCATCATCTTGACTTTGATTTGCAGCTTTCTCTTTCTTTTCTTTATAGCTGTTATAAGCGCTATAAATCAGCCAAGGCGATAAAATCGCCAGTGTAATGATTGCCGGTAACAAAAGAAAATAAAGGAAAAAATCCCCTTTATCAGGGTCATATTGAACATCACGCCAGTAGAAAATAATCAATCCACTAACAATTGTAAAAATAGCGATGAATGAGAGTAATATTTTTTTAATCATATTTGCTCTCCAATAAGGCTATAACATGTTTCATGGCTATGTGTACTAGGCTTGCGAGACATTAAAAAAGCACCTTGCCCTAAGCCACTTTCTTGGCTTTGAGTTAGGCGAACAGGTTGTATTTCCGACTCATCCAGTATCAATCTTAAATCGATTGATAGAGTCGGACTGCACCATGTTTCTACAATTTTTTTGAGCTTTAAACTAAGCTCTTGATGAGGTAAAAACTTTAAATATTGCTGACGCTTAAGCGGACCAATCTGAATCTCAATTTTTCCATCAATTTGTTGAATCGTTTCTCCACAAAACGTATTTATACCAAGTAAGCTAGGCTGGCTTCCGCCCAAAGTTGTTAACTGATCACTTGCCAACTTAAATGATTCTTGTATGAACTCTTTAATTGTAATTTCATGCTTAAATATACAACTCAACATTGTTTTCAAAGCATGAACGGTATTATTTTGCCCCTGCATTAAGCCTGAAAATTCGGCAAAATATTCATCTAAATCTTGTTGTTGATGTTGTGATCGAACATAACCATTTAAAGCATGCAGAATATCCAGATAATCATTTTTATTTTCTATTTCATATCGCACAGGCAAGTGATAAGTAATACTTGACTCGACATACTGACTCGTTAACTTGTGATTAAATAAACTCAGAAACTCTTTAGTTTCAGCTCGTTGCTGCCGTGGAGCCTGCTTAATTTTATTTGTATAGGCATAAGGTAACGCACCTTGTATACCGGTAAGACCAACGATCAAGTTTGTTAAATGAACACGCTCATCTACTAATTCTAAACTTTCAATTTCAGTAGCCGGAAAGTTTAAGTTAAATGAGGTCTCAAACTTAAAATGATCAGTCCACGACGAAAAAGCATCATTAGCTGGGCTATGACGCAATAAGCGTGTTGCTTGAATAAATTCAAAAGATTTAGGGCGTTGAAATAACTCAGCCGTTATAGAAGAGTCTTGCCACCAACGTTCTGACTGCATTGGTATAACTCCTGCTGAGATGAATAATCCTTAACCACCAAATCAACAAAACTATTAATTTGAACCTTTAAATTAAAAACACGACTTAATAGTTGACTAAAAATATATAAGCTATGCCCTCTAAACACTGATGAATCAATTTGTAATTCAGCTTTTACCCCTCTCACAAACATTGGAAATGGTTTGCCATCTACAAGTTTATGAGTAAGTGAAAATTCTAATTTTTTAATTGATTCAATAATTAAATAATTTTCTTTTGACTGCGGTAAGTTATATAAAGCCAGCAGCTCTTTAACATGAGAAACAGCATCCCCTTTCATAAGCGCTAAGCTATTTAATGAAAGATGCGAAATCACACGCCATTGCTCACTTTGGCCTTGTTCAAACTTATAAGGCTTTGTTGGTCGCTTTAAAACAATGGCACGTCTAGCCAAGCTACTGTCATTTAAATTTAATACGTTATTAGACTGACCCAGCGCTTCATGAGGCAAGTCACGGTTTGAACATAATAATTTGGTGCTAATAAAATCTGAACGTGTTGAAAATGGATTTAGATTTTTAGAAATAATGGAATAGCCCATTTCAACGAAATTAGACTGTAACTTTTGATAATTCACTGAGTAAAAAAAGCGAGCTGTATCATTGTGATAATGACTCATCGCAAAAAACGGTAAAACAGGAACATAGCTTTCTTCCTGATTTGTTTTTTCACGCACCATATTCATCTCAAGTATTGAATATACTTGATAAAATTCAGGATGGTGAGCGTCTGTAACCAGTGGATATTCGAGTTGCTTATGAACTATTTTTTGAGGTTCCGCATATTTTTCAAACAAGTTAATTACTGGGGTAGTAAACAATTTAAAGTTTGCAATATTTAATTCAGAATAGTTTCTAACAACGGCTTGATCGTTTAAATTTAATTTGAAATAAATGAGAAGCTCAAATTCAGATACTTGCTGAGGTACAGTCTTTAAAAAATCTAAATCGAGTTTAAGATAGCTAAACTTTTCTGGGAAACAAAAATATTCCATCAACAAACGATAAGCATGATGCGTATGTTGATCGAGGGGTAATAAACTTTCTTGTTCAGAAAAACCTATTAACTCGAATGGATTCTTACCCAACTCTACAATCGTTTGACCATGTTTAACCGCAAAACTGGTCCCTTTTTTGAAAATACTATCAAGTACTTGTAAAGGAAAATTGGAGATAGCATCCAAATAAATAGGAAGCTTCTCATGAATTAAGCATGCATGAGCACTATTAAAAATTTCAAATTTAAGACTCAACGTTGCATTTTGGTTTAAGTGCATATGTGCACTAGGTGTAGTTTTAAAATCTAAACCACTTAAATGAATAGGTAATAATTTAACATCTTGAGTTGTATTAAACTCACACTGTACCCCTTTGAAACTACGAGATTTCAAAACCGTATGATCAGGTACAAGATGAGGTTCTGTAAGCTGTTTAATTTTATTAATATCTTCAAAGCTAACAACTGAACAAGCAGGAAAATGACGCAAGTATTGAGGAAACATCACCTCAAATAAAGAACGAGTAAAAACATCATAACTGTCTGTAAGTTTTTTATCGATTCGAGCGGCAATCAGCGAAAAAGCCTGAATCAGACGTTCAATATGCGGGTCATCAATTTGCTCTTGATTTAAAGATAAGCGCTGAGCAATTTTTGGATATTTTTGGGCAAATTCTCGAGATTGCTGACCAAATTCTTGTAATTGTTTTTCATAAAACGGTAAAAGCTCTTCTATCACAACACACCCACTACGCTTAAGTTCTCGCTGAAATTACATACTGCTGCGTTGTTGGTTTTAACAATGCATCAAATACAACAGGTTCATATAGAGGGTGAATATTTAGATAAGCCTGAATACTTAAACATAATGCGCCCATATTATGTCCATCCAACAACATCTCTACCCGTATTTGTCTTAGCCGAGGTTCATGAGCTGCTATTGATTGCTCAATTGATTGACAAATTTTATCCCGATCCAGAGGATTGGCTGTAGAAAGCCCTACAAAATCAATAATCCCAAACTGAAGTATCGATTTTTTTACAAGCGGATAGTCATCAACCACATGATCTAACTTTGCTACCCGACTATTGAGCAAGTCTTCTAAATCCTTTGCTACAGATTCTCTTAATTGCTGAATAGAAAGACCTTTTGCATAATCTTCACTTTCTGGAATTAAGCGATCAAATAAAGTTGAACGAAATCCGTATGGATAAAGCCGATCTAAGTTCATTCGAGTTCACAACAAAGCATATTTAGAGACAGCAGAGGCTAACTTTATGTCAGCCTCCACCAAATATTCACTTAAATAATTAAGCTGCGTAAGAAGCTGTATTATTAGAAAGTGACCATTTCTTAGTAACAGCACCTTTAGCAGTACCGTTAATATCTTGTTGGTTATAAGTCCACTCAACAGCAGCATATTTCAAGCCAAATGCTTCTGTAGGAACGCCTTCTTCGTTAACAGTTGGAGTCACGCTAGAAACTAGAACGTGCTTCAATTTGATTTGTAAGTACTTGATACGTTTATCGCCATTTGCACGATAAAAGTCGATTTGTACTTCATCAAATGTATAACCAGCTGAACATGCTTCCCATAGTTTCGGGCTAGTAGCATCTAAGTCTTTCACGAAAACCATGTCAGAATGTTCAACACGTTCAGCAGTGTGGCCACCTACGCTACTTGAAGTAGCAGATTTAGGTTGACGAATGTTATGAGACCAAGAGTTAACTTCTAACCAACCTTTGTGCTCAGAATCACGAGATTCTCCATCAACTTTATATTTACCGCGAAACTCAACGTATATATCTTTCATTTAGAACTTTCCTATTTTTAATTTAAAGTTATTCTTTAGCTGACCTTAATTAATTTGAGGACTGAGGTAACTCAGTGACAAGTCGTAAAGAAACCGACAACTCATCCAGCTGGAAATGTGGTCGCAAGAAAACCACAGATTTGTAGTGACCTGGTTGAGCAGGATCTTCTACAACTTTTACAGACGCTTCGCGTAATGGGTATTGAGCTTTTGCTTCTTGAGAAGCACCGTCATCAAGTAATACATACTGTGACAACCACTCGTTTAAAAATGCTTCAACATTACCAGCAGAAGCAAAACTACCCACTTTATCTCGCATCATTGCTTTTAAGTAATGTGCAATACGTGAAACAGCCATGATGTACTGAATTTGACTTGATAAAGCCGAGTTTGCATTGGCAGTATCGTTGTCATATTTTTTAGGTTTTTGAGTTGATTGCGCACCAAAGAAAGCTGCGTAATCTGTATTTTTACAATGTACTAGCGGAATGAAGCCTAGATCGCTTAGCTCTTTCTCACGACGATCTGTAATTGCGATTTCAGTTGGACATTTAAATACGACTTCACCATCTTGTGTTTTAAATGTATGGACTGGTAAACCTTCGACCAAACCACCACCTTCAACACCACGAATAGCGGCACACCAACCATGCATATCAAATGCATTTGTTAAACGAGTACCAAAAGCATAAGCTGCGTTCATCCACAAATATTCATTGTGGTTTTCACCAGAAACATCTTCAATAAAATTGAAGCCTTCTGTCGCAGTACCTTCTTTTGGATGATATGGGAGACGACCTAAAACATGCGGCAACGTCAATGCAACATAACGTGAATCTTCACTATCACGGAATGAACGCCATTGTACATATTCAGCCGTTTCAAAGATTTTTGAAACATCTCTAGGACGATCAATATCTGTAAATGACTCAAGGCCTAAAATGCTTGGGCTAGCTGCTGAAACAAATGGCGCATGCGCTGCTGCTGCAACATGAGAAATTTGTTCAAGCAAATACATATCAGATGGTGTACGGTCAAACTCAAAATCACCAATTAATGCTGAGTATGGTGCGCCACCAAAAGAGCCGTACTCTTCTTCATAAATTTTCTTAAATAAAGTGCTTTGATCAAAGTCTGTAGCACCCTGAAAATCTTTTACCAACTCTTTCTTTGTCGTATTTAACATACGAATTTTAATGAGCGGATTTGAAGGAGTTTCTTGGCAGAAGTAATAAAGACCACGCCACGTTGATTCAATTTTTTGAAATTGCTCATTGTGCATAATCTGACTTAACTGACTTGAAATCAGTGCATCAATTTCTGCAATACGCTTATCAATTGATAAAGTCATATTTTCAGAAACAGTAATGGTTCCAGCCATGACTTCTTTAGCAAGTTCACCAATTAGACTTTTAGCACGCGTATGCTCTTCGTCATTTCGTGCAATACGACTTTGCTCAACAATCGAATCTAAAAGATTAACTTCTTCATTTTCAACAAGTGGCATCGCTGCTGATTGAGTATTATTCATGATCAGCCTCCGCACTTAATTTACGAATTTGATCAGTATTTTTAAGGACTTCATCAAGCAAATCTTCTAAACGTTCACTGTTAGAAATTTTGTTTCTTAAATCAGTTAAACGTTCACGCGCTTCAACGAGTTTCTTTAATGGATCAACTTGTTGAACAACGTTTTCTGGACGAAAATCTTCCATTGACTTAAATGTTAAATCAACGGCCATTCGTCCACCCTCTTCAGTTAGCGTATTATCTACCTGAAAAGCCGCTCGTGGAGACAACGACTCCATTACTTCATCGATATTATCTAAATCTACATTAATAAATTTTTTATCTTTTAACTTTGTACGTTCAAGCTCAGATGCTGCAGAAAAGTCACCCATCACACCAACAACAAACGGGAGTTCTTTTGCTTCTTTTGCATCACCAATTTCAACATCGTAAGTAAGCTGAACACGAGGAGGTCGAATTCGTTGAAGCTTCTTTTGTACGCTTTCTCTTTTAGCCATAAGGTTCTATCCCAGATTATTTAGTTAAAGGGTCAAAAGGCGAACTTTTTGATTTACTAACACTCGCAACAGGCGCTGTTTTTGGTTTAACCGCAGGTGTTTTTACTGGAGTTACTGTATGTTTAGTTGTTGTTCGAGGAGTAGAAACTCGATTACGTACTACATTTTGTTTTCTATAACTTCTTTTTTCATTATCAGCCGAACCACCTTCCGAGCTAGCTTTGAAATTCGATGGATCAGGTGCAGGCATGGCTGTATGAATATTTTCAATTAACTGCTTTGCAGGAGGATATGTTACGTCATTCGTTAAATATCGCATTTCCTGACCACGCATTTGTTGCAAAGAGCTATTTGCAATGCTTACGCCAGATAAAAACAATACATCTGTTAATAACGAACCACGAACATTTTGACTCTGTAATTGACTAGCTAAATTTAACGCTTTAACTGGCTGGTTAGTCTGATAAAACCGCATCGCTGCTTTAGCTAATAAATCATTCTTTTGAGTAGAATTATCTGTATCGCATACTTGTTTAAAAAGACTTAACAACTCTGGATCCGTTTGACCTTCAATTATAGGGTTTTTCTTAATACAGCTTTTCTTTAGTTTTATAGGTTCTAATTCTGCAGCTTGTGCACAAGATAAACCAACATAGTTACCAATTAAAAAAAGTATCAAAACACTTTGCTTTAACACAACTTTCATTCCTATATCTTCTTATTTAATCAAGGTTTTACTGAAAAATTAACATTTTATAAATATCAAAAAATCAGGCTTAAACCTTATATTCAAAAAATTTGAAGGCAGTTTATCAT